>CARDPF010000403.1 GCA_948960675.1 uncultured Eisenbergiella sp. | reverse complement strand
TCTCCACCTGTCATGGGCGTGGAAAACGTTTTCTGCAAACGCATTCTTATCATACTCCAGAAAACGTTTTCTGTCAACAAATTTTTTAAAGGGCGATAAAATCCGGGAAAAAACCCCTTCTTTTATCGCCCTTTTCTTCCTTCCATCCCTGTGCTTGTGCCTGTGGCAGTAACCGTATATTCACCCAGAACTGTCTGGACCGCCGCAAAACCGGTGTCCTGCCACCCGCCAAGCACAAACCGGAATGGCTCTTATTTTCTCACCAGATGTCTGGGAAGGCCGTTTACGTACAGCGGCGCAAGTTCGCCCATGATCAGCGGACGCGCATATGCCTCGTAACCTTCGTTCAATCCGCAGCCGTCCTCCGTAATCCATTCCGCCGGAACCGGACGCTCCACGTTCGCAATCGCATGGATATCAAAAGCGCTGGTGCCGCACAGATAAGGCTCATTGTCCTTACGGTCCAGCGTAATCATCATGCCGGTCTTGCCCTCTTCTGCCGCCATAACGGCCTCATAGCCGACCTCGTAAGCTTCGTTGATATCCGTAAGGGATGCCAGATGGTTTGCCGCCCTCTGCAGGGTGGAAAACTCGATTGCACGGGTCTTCAAGCCGGTAACGCCCGCCACGATCTGCGCAAGGTACGCCGCCGTACCGGACAGCTGTTTATGGCCAAAGGCATCCACCGCCACGTTCTCATTGGCCAGTTCGCACACAAAACGGCCGTCTGCCAAATGCACGCCTTCCGAAACCGCAATCACAACGGAGGATTTGGTTGCCGCCAGATGTTTTACCTTTGCCAAAAACGCGTCGATATCAAAATCGGTCTCCGGCAGGTAAATCGCGTCGCAGCCTTCACAGTCATCGCCTTTTGCAAGGGCCGCAGCAGCCGTCAGCCAGCCGGCATGACGTCCCATAATCTCCACAATACAAATCGTAGGCTTCTTTGCGCCAAAGGACGCGTTGTCACGGATAATTTCCTTGATGGATGCCGCAATATATTTTGCCGCAGAACCGTAGCCCGGGCAATGGTCGGTAATGGGCAGGTCATTGTCAATGGTCTTGGGAACCCCCATGAACCGCTGGGGCTTATTGTGGGCCGCAGCATAATCGGACAGCATCTTGACCGTATCCATGGAGTCATTGCCCCCCGCATAAAACAGGCACTCAATGTCATGCTTCTCCATGATCTCAAATACCTTCTCATAGACATCCTCGTGTCCCTCAATCTTGGGCATCTTAAAACGGCAGGAACCCAAAAATGCGGAAGGGGTTCTCTTGAGTAGTTCGATACCGGTGGGATCGTCCAGATACTCGCCCAGATCAATCATCTGATCTTCCAAAAAACCTTCAATCCCATGCACCATTCCATAAATTTTGTTGACGCCCAGCTTCTTCGCTGCGGCAAATACGCCTGCCACGGAAGAATTGATTACGGCTGTAGGCCCGCCGGACTGTCCAACTACAACGTTTCCTTTCATGTCTGCTGTCTCCTTCTGTACAATGTGTTATAGATGTAGCCGCCATGCGGCTGCATTGTCTGTTTTTGCAGGGACACCCCGCAAAAGTGGGACATCCCCATTCCATAAGCAGTATAGCAGATTCCCCTTTTTCTGACAAGTGAAAACTTTAGGGAAACACGGAAATCCGTAACACGTGTTCCTATTGACAAAATCAGATAAATGACACAACGCAATAGGCCGTATACGCCAGTAAGAGCAATATCCCCTGCAGCCTGGAAGCTTTTTTGCGGATCAAAATGGGAACGATCAAAATCAGCATCACTCCCAATGCCAGAGGAATATCCACCAGCACGGTCTGCCGTTCCAGGGGAATGCCCGCCACCGCCGACGGAATCCCGATCACCAAAAGCAGGTTCAGGATATTGGCGCCGATCACATTTCCGAGTCCCACGTTCCCGTATCCCTTTACCAGAGACATCACGGAAGTCACAAGCTCCGGCAGGGAAGTGCCCAGTGCAATAAAAGTGACTGCGATCACGCGCTGCGGCACCCTTAATTTTTCGGCAATCAAAATACCGTTATCCACAAGAAGGTTTGCCCCCGCATACAAAAGCACCGCGCAAACTGCCAAAATAAGCAGCTGTTTTATAATTGAAATCTCCCCTGCGGATCCGTCTTCCTCCTCGTCTTCTCCCTCGCTGGCGGAACGTTTGATATTCAGCCAGGCATACAGGACGAAAGCTGCCAGCAGGCCTACTCCCACAGGCCTTTCGAAATTCCCCGTCCACATACCGCAGGCAAACAATAGCGCAATGATGACGAAGAAAAATACCCCTCTCCACAGCAGGGAAGAAAATTCCACCTTTTTGGTCGGACGTATCGTCTGGGTTAACCCCGCAATCAATGCCGTATTGCAAATGATGGACCCGAAAGCATTCCCCGCCGCAATCTCTGCGGAACCGTTAAAAGCCGCCGTGGTGGAAACCAAAATCTCCGGCAGCGTCGTGCCAAGGCTTACGATTGTGGCGCCTACCACAATCTGCGGGATCCCCACCTTCTTTGCGATCAGTACTGCGGCGTCCACCAGACGGTCTCCCCCC
>CARDPF010000402.1 GCA_948960675.1 uncultured Eisenbergiella sp. | reverse complement strand
GCTGGCTGCCGGGAAGCCGTCCCTGCCTCTCCCCTTATGCAAAATGGATTTCCGTGAAAAACCGCCCCTCACCCTTGCAAACCAACCCCAACCTGTGTACAATGGGAAGAGAAAAAACACTACTGCAGGCATGGAGGATTCTGTTCATGAAAAAATATGCGCCGCCCCTTATTATGTGGCTGCTGTTTGAAGGTATTGCGGTTACGCTGTGGATTTCGTTAAAAAATATTTTCTACCTGTTCAATTTTTCCTACATAGGCACTGCCATCGCCGTCGGTCTGGTACTTTATACCCAAAAAAAGAAATATGCCCGAAATGTGGTGCAGTTTGCCGTTGGCCTCTATATGCTTGTATACCTGGGGTTTCTCTGCCATGAAAATATGCAGATCGAAGGATTTTGGTATTATCTTTTCCTCGGCGTATTTGAAGCCGCCACCATTCATTATGCGGTGGCCAAAATCTTCGGTCCCCTGGTGTTTGGCCGGGGCTGGTGCGGCTATGCCTGCTGGACCGCCATGGTTTTGGATCTGCTCCCCTTTAAAACCCCCTCTGCCCAAAAGCGCTGGGGATTCATCCGCTACCTTACGTTTTCGGCTTCCCTCGTGTTCGTCGGAGGGCTGTTTCTTCTAAAGATTCCCGGTATAGAACGAATCATATGGCTGAGTTTTATCGTCGGCAATATCCTCTATTATGCTGTCGGCATATTTCTGGCATACCTGTGCAAAGACAACCGGGCCTTTTGCAAATACGTCTGCCCCGTAGCCGTATTCTTAAAACCCATGAGTTATTTGGCCCTTTTTCGGATTCGGACAGACAAAGACAAATGCATTTCCTGCGGAAAGTGTCAAAAAGTCTGCCCGATGCATGTGGATGTGACAGACAATTCCCGCCGCCGCAAAAACGCAACCGAATGCATCCTATGCATGAAATGCGTGGATGCCTGCCCCACAAAGGCATGCAAATTGTAGCTGCAGCCTGCCGGCACGCCCTAAACAAACAATGTGCAGCCCTGCTTTTTGAAGCCCTCGATCTTTCTGTCGATCAATTCCTCCGTCACATCCAGCTTCCGCGCCAGACAGGTTTTGCACAAAAAGGAAGTGCTTGCCCTGCTGACAAACTTTTTATGGGCGCCGATTTCGTTGAAGGTCAGTTCCCGGCCACAGTTTATGCAGTGTTCCACTATTTATCCACCACTTTTGCCCTAAACACCGCACAGTCGTAGGGCGCAAGTTCCCAGCTGATATTGGCGTTTTTGACCGCCGCCTGCTTGTGTGTCCAAATTTCCGTCGCCAAAAGGGTTTTTCCCGTACTGCCCGGCAGCCCCAATTCATCCAGATTAAAACTGGCATTTGCCTTGTCGCCGCTCATATTAAACAGGCCGATGGCAATATCCCCGCCCGCCAGATTTTTGGCATACGCAATAAGATTGTCATGGTGCCAGAATCCTTTGAGCAAATAGGGCTGGCGGCAGGCCGGATCCTGATTAATCCCAATGATTTCTGCATTCGTCAGCGTAGCGTACGTCTCCTGCGACATATCGCGGATATCGCAGCCGATCATCAGCGGAGAGCCCAAAAATGCCCAAAGGGAAAAATGGGTCCGGTATTGGATATCGGTACAACCCTTTAAACCTACGTTTCCCTTTCCATGCATGCCCACCACCAGCATGTCCATATCGTTGAAGCAGCCAAGTCCGTTAAAAGGATGCAGCTTCTTCTGCTGCGCCGCAAGATCCTTTATGGACTCCCAGGTGTCTACGATATCCCCTGTGGAACGCCACATGGAAGCGGCGGATGTTTTGATCCACTCATGCGTCTCGTCCGCCCCCCAGGAGCATGCGGAAAACAGGATGTCCCGGCCGCAGTTTTCCAGTGCAAGGCCCATACGGCGGTAGAGATATTCCCCGGGAATCAGGGGGCTGTGATAGCAGTAATCATATTTCAAAAAATCCACGCCCCATTCGGCAAAGGTGGCGGCATCTATGAATTCATGTTCAAAGCTGCCCGGATACCCCGCGCAGGTCATGTTCCCCGCACAGGAATACATGCCGAACTTTAACCCTTTGCCATGTACATAATCCGCGACCGCTTTCATCCCATGCGGAAACTTCTCCGGATCCGCCACCAGCCTGCCGTTTGCGTCCCGCTCCCGAAGCGACCAGCAGTCGTCGATGACCAGATATTCATAGCCACAGCCAAGCAGCCCGCTCTGTGCCATCCGGTCTGCCGTTTCAAAAATCAATTGCTCGTTAATGTTTTCCCCATAGGTGTTCCAGGAATTCCATCCCATGGGCGGGGTCAGTTTTACCATACCGGTATCCTCCATTTTGCGGGCTTTCCAAATCTGCCCTTCCCTGCTATGCGCATTCTATGATGATGTTGGGGTCAAAACATTTTTTGATCCCAACACCATTATATTCCCTTCCCCCAAAAACGGCAAGCCTGTCCGCCAGAAAATCACGGAAATCGTAACAGTTTAGCCATAATCCCGCGAAGTCAAAATCGTGCCCTGGCGCGATTTTGCGAGGGCTTCACGCACCAAAACGCGATAAAATCGCGTTTTGTGT
>CARDPF010000401.1 GCA_948960675.1 uncultured Eisenbergiella sp. | reverse complement strand
CGACCACCGAGATCTACACTCTTTCCCTACACGACGCTCTTCCGATCTCCGATAACCGTAGCAATGCTGGCCGCCTCCACACCAAAAAGCTGCAGGATCATAAAAACCAGAATCACGTAAAGCAGGGATTTGAGGGCAGAATCCAAAAACTGCACCGCCTCGGTGGATGCGTTGGATCTGGTCAATGTCCGTTTCACCAAGCGCCGGACAAGGACAATCACCCGGACGCCCACGGCAAAAATGACCATTGCCATCACCACCCGCACCCCCAGTGAAAACAGCCTGTCCGGCAGTTCCTTTATCTGGCGATCCAAAAATCCGATTTTTTCCTCCATCTCCTTTGCGGCTACCCCGCCATTTAGGACGGCCAAAACCATAAGCGGGCTCATTTTTTCTTCCCTTTCCGCGCTTTTTGGGTTTCCGCCCCTGCCGCGATAGCGGCATCCGCCTGTTCCACCTTTTCGGTCAACTCCTCACGCAGTGTTTTTTTGACGGTGGGCGTCTTTTTAACGGCAGTCTTTTTCCCTTTCTTTTTCGCGGCTTCCCTCTCGGCCCTTTTTCTGGCTTTTTCCTCCTCCTGTGCCTTTTTGCGGGCCAGTTTTTCTTCCTTCGTGTAAGGCGTATAGGCAAATATGCTAATGGACAGCGGCGCCTGCCGTATGGCAACGGCAAACTCCCTGCCGTCGCAGGCCGTCTTTTCGGCTTCCAAAACCTTGTCGTTTGTCCGCCCCATACCGCCGTATGCAGCCGCGTCGGAATTTAAAATTTCCTCATATTTTCCCTCAAAAGGTACGCCTACCAAAAGCTTTTCCCGATCCACATCTGCAAAGTTGACACAGACCAGCAAAATGTCCTCTTCCCGCTCCCCTTTGCGCAGATAAGAAAGACTGCAGGAATTGGCGTCTATGCAGTTGATCCATTCAAAGCCTTCCCAACTCGTATCCCTCACATACAATTCCGGCCTGGAACGGTACAAGGCATTGAGTTGTTTCACGAATTGCTGTACGCCTTTATGCTTGTCCTCCTTGAGCAGTTCCCACTCCACGCTGCGGTTTTCGTTCCACTCGTCATATTCCGCGATATCCTGGCCCATAAAAAGAAGCTTCTTGCCGGGATGGGTCATCATATACCCGTAGCTTGCCCTAAGATTTGCGAATTTTTCCGGCTCTGCCCCCGGCATCTTGCCAAGCATCGACGCCTTGCCGTGCACCACCTCGTCATGGGACAGCACCAACATAAAATGCTCGCTGTAGGCATAAATCATGGAGAACGTAATCTCGCCATGGTGATAGGAACGGAAATAGGGATCGTTTTTAATATATCCCAAATAATCATTCATCCAACCCATATTCCACTTCATGGAAAACCCAAGGCCACCGTCCTTTAAATCCCCTGTGATCTTTGGCCAGGCGGTGGATTCCTCCGCTATGGACAAAGCGCCCCTGCCGCGCTTTTGTATCATACTGTTTACATGCTTAAAAAACTCCACCGCTTCCAGGTTTTCATTGCCCCCATACATATTGGCAACCCACTGGCCGTCGCTTTTGCCATAGTCCAGATAAAGCATGGAAGCCACCGCATCCATGCGGATCCCGTCTGCATGGAACTGCTCGATCCAGTAAAGGGCATTGGCAATCAGGTAATTGCGCACCTCCGGCCTTCCGTAATTGTAAATCAGCGTACCCCAGTGCGGGTGACACCCCTGTCTGGGATCTTTGTGCTCATACAGGCATGTCCCGTCAAAATTGGACAGACCATGGACATCCCGTGGAAAATGGGCGGGCACCCAGTCCAAAATGACCCCGATTCCTGCCTTATGCAGTTCATTGACAAAATACATGAAATCCTCCGGGGTTCCGTATCTTGCTGTGGGCGCATAATAGCCCAATACCTGATACCCCCAGGAGCCGTCAAAAGGATGCTCCATCACAGGCATCAGTTCCACATGGGTATAGCCCATCTCCCGGATATAGGATACCACTTTAGGCGCAAGTTCCCTGTAATTGTAATATTCCCTTCCGTCCTCCGGTTTTGCAAAAGACCCCAAATACATTTCATAGACACTGACAGGCTCTTTCCTGAAATCCTTTTTCTCCCTGTCGGCAAGCCACTGTGCATCCTCCCAGCAAAACCCGTCGATCTTTCGCACCACGGAAGCCGTCTCCGGACGCAGCTGTTGTCCAAAAGCATACGGATCCGCCTTCAAATAAGTCAGTCCGCCCTTGACCTTCAATTCGTACTTATAATTCTCCCCTTCCTCCACACCGGGGATGAAAATTTCAAAAATGCCGGAATCCCAAAGTCTGCGCATCTGGTGTATGCGTCCGTCCCAACCGTTAAAATCCCCTACCACGCTGACCCGCATGGCGTTAGGCGCCCAAACCGCAAAATGTACCCCCTCTGTCCCGTCAAGCTCCATCAGGTGCGCCCCCAAAATCCGGTACGCTTCATAGTGGATCCCGGCGTTGAACTTTGCGGTCTCCTCCTGCGTAATCACCGGCGCAAAGCGGTATGGATCCCCGGCCTGCCTCTGCGTGCCGTCCCCATAAGTTACCAGATACGTATAAGCGCCCAGATTTTTA
>CARDPF010000400.1 GCA_948960675.1 uncultured Eisenbergiella sp. | reverse complement strand
TTGTGGGAAGAGGAAAACTGCCGGGAAAAGCTGATGGATTTTTTGATGCGGCATTGCTATTTTCCGACGCAGGTTTGGAAGGTGCTGGAGGAAGGGCTGCAGATTACGGCTGAAAAGGAAAAGCTGTACGAAAAATTTCCCAGGGACTTTATTGATTTTTGTATCAAGAAGATAGAAAGAGGGGAAGATTTTGAATTTGACCAGTTGACCGGGCCGGACAATGCCGACCTGGACGGTTGGATTTTCCTCTTTGCCAAGGCCGGGCGGGAAGAGGGCGAAAAGAATTATGCCGCCATGGCGGAAACGATCGCCCAGGCGAAAGAAAAGGGGATTTCCCATCCGGGCCTTTGCATGATGGAAGCGAGAATGCTTTTTGCTACCGGAGAACCAAAGGCCGCAGACCGGATTGTGGAGGCGCTTTTGGAGGGGGAATTTGCGGGCGCTTTGAATGTCCAGTACCAGACTGCCGAGTATTTTTGGGAGGGCGGGCAAAAAGAACGGGCGGCGCAGGGCTATTTGCAAATCCGCGCTGCAAGCGCCAAACACTATATGGCCAACCGCAGGCTTGCCCAGTGGCATCTGTTACGGGAAGAATGGGAACAGGCCAAAGAATGTGTCAATGTGATTCTGGCGTATCCGCTGGACGATGAAGGTAAAGAACTGGTAAATGAGATCAACGCAGGCCTGGAACATTTTCTTTTGGAAAAGATCGAAAAAGAACCGGACAATTTAAAGGCGCGCATGGATTTGGGATGGTGTTACCTGCAGGATGAGATGCCCCAAAAAACCATCGCCCTGATGGAAAATATAGAGGTAAAGGCCGGGCAGGAAAAGGACTTTGTGAACCTGATGGGCAAGGTCTATTATTACGGGGCCCAATATGAAAAGGCGGTTCCCCTGATTTGCCGTTGGCTGGTCTTGCTACAAGAGCAGATGCCTGACGAGGGACAGGAGCGGGAAGACGATCAGGAACGGATGGCCACCGCCCATTCCCTGCTGTCCCAAATCAAGCTGGAACAGGCCCAAAAAGCAAAAGGGGATGCGAAGGATAAACTGTTTGAAGAGGTTCTTTCGGAACTTGGGGCCGCAAAGGAAGCGCACTATAATCCGGGACAGGATTATGCCTGTGCCTCGGCATATTTGGAATGGGGAAAGTTTGAGGAATGCCGTAAAATCTGCGCCGAATTGCGCCTCCGTTACCCTGATTTCCATGCGGCAGTCATTCTGCACCAGAAAGCCAGCGCGAAGCTGTTTGACGCCGGGGCCGTGATCGGCGATTACTTTGCCCTGCGGCAGATGCAGCCGGATTATGCAGGCGCTTATGAGCTTGCAGCGGAAGTATATCACAATGTCAAGCGGACACAGGATCTGGACAGCCTTTTAAAAGATGCTGAGGAAGCGGGCGTGATGACGGCCAGACTGAAAAGATACCGGTTTTACAGGATGGCGGATAATGCGCAGAAAAAGGAGGAACTGCTAAAAGCGCTGGATTATGCCAGGGAGGTTTCCAAAGAGGGGGAAAACCAGGACTGGAGCGGGATTGAAAAAGCAGATTTTATTGCGGAGCGGGCGCGCAATTATTGGCGGTTGGACGCCAACGAAACCGCCCTTGAACTGATTGACCAGGCAATTGCGCTTTTCCCGGACAGAATGATGTATACCTATATCAAGGCCGGGATCAAAAAGGACCAAAAAGAATATGCGCAGGCACTGTCTTTATATCAAAGCTGCAGGGCTGATTATGACCAGACCGCCCATTATTATGCCAATGTTGGGGAATGCCAGTACCGGCTCAACCGGATAGAGGAGGCATTGCCGAATTTAAAAAAGGCGGTGGAAATAAATCCGGACAACCCGGCCTGCTGTACATGGATCGAACGTATTTACCGGGTTTTGATGGAGCGGGAAAACAGCCTGTCCTATATGGATGAGGCGCTTCAATATGCGGATTTGATGATTTTACACAGGGGGGATTCCTTTGACTACGTGGAAAAGGGATTGCTCTATGTGCTGGCACAGGAATATGAAACGGCGGCGGCAGAGTTTGTAAAGGCTATACAGGCAGACCCGAAAGATCCTTTTTCCTACAGCAACCTTGCCAGGATGTACCGGCTTTTAAACCGGCTGCCCGAGGCGGAAGAACAGGCAAAGCTTGCGGTTGCCAATCTGGAAAATGACCCGGCCCCTTATCATTATGAGATGCTGGGGCGCGTTTACTGGCAAATGCACCGGTATACGGAGGCGCTGGATGCTTTTGGGAAAAACTGGGAACGGTTTCCGGAACGCCGGGAGGGCTTTTTGGGAAGCATGGTTTCCATATGCAGCGAGGCCGGGGACTGGAAACGCGCCGTAGCGCTTTTGCAGGACTTTTACCGGGAGCAGGGGAAGCAGTATGTGAAAAAAATTGTGGAGGTATATTGCTGCGCCGGATATTTTAAGCAGGCCGCAAAATTTGTGCACCAATACTACAGGGGTGCAGGATTTGGAAAAGAAGAGTATGAGAAGCTGCTGGCGGACATATGCTGGCACCAGGGGGATCTGGAAAATGCGGCAAAGCACATATAAAGCACAAACGCAACCATCTTCGCACAGCT
>CARDPF010000399.1 GCA_948960675.1 uncultured Eisenbergiella sp. | reverse complement strand
TCGCCCCGCCGGAGATCACGGACCGGATCAAAAAGGTCCACGACTTCCTCACCGTAGGCGCGGCGGCCCCCCTCCAGGAGGCGGTGATCCCCGGATTGAACTTCGGCCAGGACTATTACGACGCTCTCCTGGCGGAGTACACCCACAAGCGGAACCTGTTCCTGAGGGGCCTGGACGCACTGGGGCTGCCCCACAGCACGCCGGAGGGGGCCTACTACGTCCTGCTGGATATCTCGGAGTTCGGCTATGACAGCGACCTGAGGTTCTGCGAGGACCTGGCGGAAAAGGTGGGCGTGGGGGCTGTTCCTGGTTCCAGCTTCTTCCGGGAGCCGGTGAACCACCTCATTCGCTTCCACTTCGCCAAAAAGGACGAGACCCTTTTGGACGCCCTGAACCGCCTGGAATCCCTGCGGGCCAAGATTCCGGCAAAGGGAAAAGGAGCCGAGCGTATATGCAGAATCTGAAAAAGGCACTGGAACGGGAGAGCCTACCTGGTTGAGCTGCGGCGGGACTTTCACCGGCATCCCGAGCCGGGCCTTTGTGAATTTCGTACCGCGAAGCGGATCGAAGGAGAAATTGGAGCGTTTCGGAATTTCCCACCAACGGGCGGGAGAGACCGGCGTTCTTGGCATTTTGCGTGGAGACGGCGCAGACCGGGTGTTCGGCATCCACACGGCCTTGGACCTGCCCGGCGGAACCATCGGATTATTACTTCCGAGCTTTAAGCTCGGAAATAATAAAGCCGGGGCTGAACAATGCCGCTGCAGACCACTTCCGGATCATGATCCGGGGAAAGTCCGCCCATGTGTCCACCCCGCAGCTGGGGGCCGATGCCCTCTATATCGCCAGCCACGCTGTAGTCGCGCTCCAATCCCTAGTCACGCGGCTTACCTCGCCGGTGGAGCCGGTTACATTGGCGTTGGAAAGCTGACGGCGGGAACCACCTATAACGCTCCGGCGGAAACCGCTGGGTTGGAGGGGACGACCCGGTCGGTCTCTCAGGAGAGCCAGGAGAGGATACGGGACTTGGGTTCCAGAACTGTTTCCAGCATCTCGGATCTCTATGGCGGGACCGCGGAGATTCAGCTCCATACCCCTGGCGCATATGCGTATTGGGGAACAGGAAACACCGCCCATCCCCATACATTGCTGCCAAACCATAACGGCAGCTTTGATGTGGATGCGGAAGCCCTGATTCTGTGCGCGGGACTCTATGCTGGGTATATTTTTTAGGCCTTGTTTGAAAATTGGCGGAATGCCGGATTGGGGCAGATTTTTTTGCCAGGCAAGGCGATTTGACGCGGGAATCCTGACGGATTTCAAGTCAAATCAACGCAGTCCTGGCGGAAAAAGATGCCCAAAGACGGCGTTTTGCCATGTTTCAAACAAGGCTTAAGCTCGCAAAACGTACATAGAGTGATGTTTAAAAGAGAACGTAAGGCCGGCCCCCTTTTAAAAATCTGGACTTATAGCCAAAAGAAATGTGTTATGGGAAAATAGTGCTAAACCCTGATATGAAAGCGCACGTTACCAGTCTTCCGGAGAACTGCTCCAAGCGCGAACAGCTTGGAAACGTGTGAGGCAGAGGTTCTCCGTTCCTTTTACATTGAGGGTATTTCTTGGAATGAAATCGCATTGAAAGTAGGCGTGGCGCTGCGGACGGTCCATAAAATCAAAAACCGGGCTGTTGCCCATCTTCCTTGTGGTTCTTTCAAAATACGATATGATTTAATCGTTCTGAATCTCAAGGCATTATTGAAGGAGAATGCCGAATGGCCTCAAAAGCCAAAAGAAAATACACGTATTTCACAAAAGTGCTTCTCATACCTGATGGGACGCGGAAATATATTGGGGCAAAGACGCGGGAAGAACCGGACGAAAAGGTTCAACAGGCACAAATCCTGGTCAAGTCCGGTGTGGACATTTGCAGCGAGGAAGCTTTCGCACATTTCGCGCAGATGTGGTTTGATATTTGCAAAAAGCCTTATAAAAGAGCCGGGAGGCTATCAAGTACGTGCTCAACCACCAGATCTTGCCCCAGCTTGGCGGCTGCCGGCTCCAAGACATCAGTCCCATGCAGATTCAGATGCTTATGACTGGCCTCTTCGGCAAAAGCAATTCCCTGCAATCAAAGGTCCTGATTCATCTGCGCAGTATCTTCACCGTGGCCATGGAGAATGGACTTGCCGCCAAATCACCTGTCAGCTGTATGCTGAAGGCGGGCGGGAAACGGGCGGAGGAAAAGACTGCGCCGACACCGGAGGAAAGCAACCTGCTTCTGGAGCGGGTCAAAGATATCCGGGCCAGGATTTTCCTGCTGATTGCCCATCATCAAGGAAAAGCCGACAACCATCAGCGATAACCTCAAAACGAAAGCGGGGCAGTCCGTTCAGGGCTCAAAAAATTTGCAGCACTTTTGCAACAAAACAGCCGCAGATGGCCTAAAAACACGTCAAAATACGGGAAGCGCAGCAGGGTAAAAATGGCAATAGAAAAACCCTCAAGCCGTTGCGGCTCAAGGGTTTTTCTTGGTGACCCGGCGGGGATTCGAACCCCGGACCCACTGCTTAAAAGGCACAGACATAGCCACTGATACCAAG
>CARDPF010000398.1 GCA_948960675.1 uncultured Eisenbergiella sp. | reverse complement strand
AAAAAGGGAGAGACGCTGGGGATTATCGGGGAGATCGGCGCAGGCAAATCCACGATCCTAAATCTGATGATGCGCTTTTACGATCCGGACAGCGGAACCGTCCGGATCGGGGGCCGGGATGTGAAAACCTATGCGCCGGAGGCGCTCAGGGAAAAGTTCGGCGTGGTATTTCAAAATGATATGATTTTTGAGGATACCATAGCGGGAAACGTGTCCCTGGGCAGGAAGCTTTCCGCCCGGCAGATTCAAAACGCCCTTGCCCATGCCCAGGCCAGCGAGTTTGTGGAAGGGCGCAGGGAGCAGGAGGAAAACGCCTTAAATATCCGGGGCGCCAATTTGAGCGGCGGACAAAAGCAGCGGGTCCTGATTGCCCGGGCGCTGGCCGCAGACCCTGAAATTTTGATTCTGGACGATTCCTCCAGCGCGCTGGACTATCGCACGGACGCGAAGCTGCGGCAGGATATCCGGGAATGCTTTGCCGCTACGACGCTGGTGATTGTGGCCCAGCGCGTCAGTTCCATCCGGCATGCGGATCATATATTGGTGTTGGAAAACGGGGAGATGATCGGGTACGGTACCCATGCGCAGTTGATGGAGCAATGCACGGTGTACCGGGAAATCAGCCATTCCCAGATGGGGGAGGCGGCAAAAAAGGAGGAGGCGGTTCGATGAAAAAGACGGATAAGCGGTATTCCCGCCGCACGCTTTTGAAGCTGGGCTCTTATTTGCTGCAGGAAAAGTGGCTTCTTTTCGTGGCGATCCTGTGTACCTTTGGCAGCAACCTGTTTGCCCTGATCGGGCCGCGCCTCACCGGCTATGCCATCGGCGCCATCGAGGGCGGTAAGGGGGCGGTGGATTTTGCAAAGGTGTTTTATTATGCCGGATGGATGGCGGTATTTTATGTGGTGTCTGCCCTGATGTCCTACGGACTGCAGGTGCTGATGATTACTGTCAGCCGCAGGGTGGTCTACCGGATGCGGCAGGCATTGTTTGAGAAGCTTCTGGCCCTTCCTGCGGGATATTTTGACGTGCATCAGACGGGGGATATCATCAGCCGCATTTCCTATGATATTGATACGGTAAACGCGTCCCTGTCCAATGACCTGGTGCAGCTTTTGACCACCGTGATTACCGTGGTGGGGGCGCTTTTGATGATGATTGCCATTTCCCCGGCGCTGGTTTTGGTGTTTGCCTTTACCGTGCCCCTGTCCATGTTTCTCACGAAATATATCACGGGAAAGACCAGGCCGCTGTTTCGGCAGCGCTCCGCAAAGCTTGGGGAATTAAACGGTTTTGTGGAGGAGATGATCAGCGGACAAAAAACCCTGAAAGCCTATGGGCGGGAAGCCTATACCATCGGGCGCTGTGACGTCAAGAACCAGGAGGCGGCGGAGGCGTTTTACCGGGCGGAGTATTACGGCAGCATCGTGGGGCCCTGCGTGAACTTTGTCAATAACCTCTCCCTTTCCCTGACGGGGGTGTTCGGGGCGTTTTTGTATCTGGCGGGCAGTATGACCATCGGCGATATTTCGTCTTTTGTACTGTATTCCAGAAAGTTTTCCGGCCCTATCAACGAGGCGGCCAATATCGTGAGCGAACTGCAGTCTGCACTGGCTGCGGCGGAGCGGGTGTTTTCCCTGATGGAGGAGGAGCCGGAAAAAGCGGATGCCGCCAATGCCTCCCCGCTTTCGGGTGTGGAAGGGGAGGTGGCGCTCTCCCATGTGAGTTTCGGCTACCAGCCGGATAAAATCATCCTGCATGACCTAAGCTTTACGGCGGTTCCGGGAAAGCTGGTGGCCATTGTGGGCCATACCGGGGCGGGCAAAACCACCCTGATCAACCTTTTGATGCGCTTTTATGATCCGCAGGGGGGACAGATTTGTGTGGATAAAAAGCCGATTTTGGAAGTGACGCGCAAAAGCCTGCGTCTGGCGTATGCCATGGTATTGCAGGATACCTGGCTGTTTACCGGCACGGTTTTTGAAAACCTTTCCTACGGGAAAGCCGGCGCTACCTATGAGGAGGTCATAAAGGCGGCGAAGGCGGCCTTTATCCATTCCTTTATCATGCGCCTGCCACAGGGCTATGATACGGTGCTGACCGACGAGGGGACGAACATTTCCAAAGGACAAAAGCAGCTGCTCACCATCGCCCGGGCCATGCTTTTGGATGCGCCGATGCTGATTTTGGACGAGGCGACCTCCAACGTGGATACGCGCACGGAAATCCGGATTCAGAAGGCGATGCGTAACCTGATGCAGGACAAAACCTGTTTTGTCATTGCCCACAGGCTTTCCACGATCCAAAACGCCGACCTGATTTTGGTAGTGGACGACGGAGAAGTGGTGGAAAAGGGAACCCACCGGGAACTGATGGGGCAAAACGGCATGTACCGCAGGCTCTACGAAGCACAATTTGAATAGTGGCTGAAGTGGAAACAAGTATCTTGAATTTTGGGAGAAAAAAAGGTATAATTTCTCCATGTGGGGGTAGGTGTCAGTTTGTTTGAAAGGTGAAGATATATGGGTGATAGGGTAGGTTATAAAAAGAAGATACTTGTTGCGGACGATTCGGAGATGAACCGTTCCATTTTGGCGGATATGCTTGAT
>CARDPF010000397.1 GCA_948960675.1 uncultured Eisenbergiella sp. | reverse complement strand
ATAATCCTTTACATAAAACAGTGATGTAACTGCTGCACTGAGCAAAAAGATCAGCCCGCCCATAGTAGGGGTCCCGTTTTTCTTCAAGTGTGTCTGAGGCCCGTCATTCCGGACGGTCTGCCCCACCTTCAGCCTTCTAAGAAAAGGGATCACTACCGGCCCCATAAGTACGCTCAGCGCAAATGCAATCAATACCGGTATCACCACATGATTTGCCATACATTCACCTCTCATCTCTTTTGAATACCCTCGGAAAATCCCCTGTTGCCCCTAGCCTGAAATTCCTTCCGGAAACAGACATTTTCCCTGACTACAGTATACCCTATCTATTCCTTTTTTTCAACCTTTCTACTGTTTCTGCCAACTTATTTCTTATTCCCCGGTTACAATTCACGGCCTCACCGGCCGCGAATTGTAACGCATCCTCCCCATTTGCGGGAATTAGCGATTTTCCTCCTTCACAGCCTCCGCCCTTTCGATCCCCAGATACGGCAGCACATTATCATAAATACTTCGAAGCACAGGCGCGGCAATCGTACCTCCATAGTATATCCCCTGAGGATTATGGATCACCACCATCCCGATAACCTGAGGAGCGTCCGCCGGTGCAAAACCGATAAAAGAAGCGATGTATTTGTGGGCGCTTCTGGGCAGCGTCTGGGATGTGGCTGTCTTGCCCCCGATCCGGTATCCTTCTATATACGCTTTGCTTCCGCCGCCCTCCGCCACCACGCTTTCCAGGAGCGTACGCATGGTAGCGGAAGTCTTTTCCGATACAATCCCTTTTTTCTCCTCATAAGAAAACCGCTTAAGCTCCCTGCCGTCGGGATCCAGCACAGCCATTCCAAAATGGGGCGTCACCCTGCGCCCTCCATTGATGAGGGAACTTACCGTGGTCAGCATCTGGATGGGCGTGATCTGAAATGACTGTCCAAATGTCATGGTTGCCAGTTCCACAATTCCGATATCTTCCTTTTTATGCATGATCGTCCCCGCCTCTCCGGGCAGATCTACGTTGGTCAGGTTCAACAGGCCAAACTGCTGAAAATACTCATAGAACCGCTCCGCCCCCAGCCGCAGCCCGATGTCGATAAACACTGGATTACAGGAATTCTGCAGCCCCTGGGGAAATGTCTCCGACCCATGGCCTCCCACCTTATGGCAGCGGATCTTCCGATCCTCCACCATCCGGTATCCGGGGCAGGAAAATGTGTCTGACAGGCTGACCACGCCTTCCTCCAGACATGCCGATGAGGTAATAATCTTAAATGTCGAGCCGGGCTCGTATGTATCGTTGATGCATCCGTTCCTCCACATCTGGTTCAAACGGTTCTGTTTTTCTTCATCGCTGATTCCTGCTTCGTCCATATCTGCATTCAGCGTAAAAGGCGCATTCAGATTAAATTCCGGCACATTGACCATGGCAAGGATCTCCCCGTTCTGGGGATTCATAAGAATCACCGACACACTGTCCGCCTGCTTCTCCTCCATCACCTTCATTGCCGCCTGCTGGCAGAACGATTGGAGGTTGTAGTCCATGGTCACCTGCAGCGTATTGCCGGCCACCGGCTCCACCCGATCCTCGGCCACGCCTTCCAATTCAATCCCCCTGGCGTCCGTGACCGTCAGGATCGTCCCGTTGCTGCCCTTTAGGACCTCCTCGTATTTCACTTCCAGCCCGATGATCCCCTGATTGTCTCCTCCGGTAAACCCAAGCACCTTGGAAGCCGTCTCATCGTAGGGATAATAACGTTTAAAATCCTCATCCACCTTGACCCCTGCCAGGTTGTATTCCCTGATCCGATCCCCCACTTCTTTCTCCACATTTGTCTTGATCTTCTCCATGGAAGAGACTTTCTCCACGCGCTTTCTGACTGTTTCCTCATCCATCTGAAGCTCCGCGCACAGAATACGGATGACATTTTCCGGATCCTCAAGCTGGCTGTGGATGACCGAGATGGTACATACCGTCTTGTTGGTGGCCAGGACCGTCCCGTTCCTGTCCACAATCTCCCCGCGGGCCGCTTTGATCTCCCGCTCCCTCTCATGGAGGGCTTCCGCTTTTTTCTGATAATACTCGGCGTCAAAGACCATCAGATAGACCAGACGGATAATCAGGCCCAGAATGATGATGCACGCCGCGGCAAATACGACAAGCATCTTCTTCTTATTATATGTCTTATTTTTCATAGAAAAACCTTACAAAAGATATTTTTTACAACTTATTATCTCTTTTGTAAGGTTATGCATTCTAACATCAATAACATGTGCCGCCGGCTTGCATTATAACCGCCGCTATCATCAATACTCAACCGGCGCCCCCTGCGCCCAGCCGTCCAGATCCGGGTTGTAATCCTCGTCAATATACGGTCCGTCTGCATTTGCATAGTCGTCCGCATAAGACTCGTCATAGGAAACATACTCTTCATCCGTATAAACCGGTTCCTCCTGCTCCTCTTGTGCATTTTGGGCAGGAGCCGCGCCCTCCACCGTAGTAATGTTCAGATAGGGGAATGCCTGGGACATAATTTTCTGGGACAGCTCCCTCACATACTGGCTGTCGTCCTGTTTTCCCACATTCGGCTGGTCGATCACCACGTAAACCACCACTTC
>CARDPF010000396.1 GCA_948960675.1 uncultured Eisenbergiella sp. | reverse complement strand
CTGCCAAAGGAACTGCTCTCCTCCACGATACGTTTTAGTTTTTCGGTGTTCACAACGCAGGAGGAGATCCGTTACACGCTGCAGGCATTGCAGGAACTGGTGCCTGCCCTGCGCAGATATACGGGGCGATGATACAAGGGATGGCGGCGTCACGGCGGCAGCAGGGCCGCCCCTGTAGGGGCGGGTTTCCCGGGCTGGCCGTTTGTGCGGCAGAAGAAGAGAGGAACTATGTATAAGGCTTTTTTGATTAAATACGCGGAAATCGGCGTCAAAGGAAAAAACAGGGAATTGTTTGAGGAAGCGTTGGTCAAACAAATCAAATACGCGCTCAAACGGTGTGAGGGCTCATTTTCGGTACGCCGCACCCGGGGCAGGATTTATATCGACGTATTGTCGGAGTATGATTATGGGGAAACCATAGGAAATTTGAAAACCGTCTGCGGCATTTCCGCGATTTGTCCCATGGTGCAGACGCAGGACAAAGGATTTGACAGCCTGTGCCAGACCGTGACGGATTATGTGGACGGACAGTATCCAAAGAAAAGCTTTTCCTTCAAAGTGCAGACCCGCCGCGCACGCAAGAATTATCCCATGGACTCCATGGAGGTCAACGCGGCGGTGGGGGAGAAGCTTTTGGAAAAATTTCCGCAGCTTTGTGTGGACGTGCACAAGCCCGATGTGATGATCCATATCGAAATCCGGGAAAATATTTATATTTATTCCACCGAAATTCCAGGTCCGGGCGGCATGCCGGTGGGTACAAACGGTAAGGCGATGCTGCTTTTATCAGGGGGAATCGATTCCCCTGTGGCGGGATATATGGTTGCCAAGCGCGGGGTCAAGATCGACGCGGTTTATTTCCATGCGCCCCCCTATACCGGCGAGAGGGCCAAGCAGAAGGTGGTGGATCTGGCGCGGCTGGTGGCGCGTTACAGCGGTCCGGTCTATCTGCATGTGATCAATTTTACGGATATCCAGCTGGCGATTTACGACAAATGTCCCCGTGAGGAACTGACGATTATCATGCGCAGGTATATGATGCGGATTGCGCAGGAAATTGCCCAAAAGACAGGATGTCTGGGACTTGTCACGGGGGAAAGCATCGGACAGGTGGCCAGCCAGACCATGCAGTCGCTGGCGGTGACCAACGAGGTTTGTACGATGCCGGTGTTTCGCCCCTGTATCGGCTTGGACAAGCAGGAGATTGTGGAACTGTCGGAAAAAATCGGGACTTATGAGACTTCCATCCTTCCCTTTGAGGATTGCTGTACGATTTTTGTGGCCAAACATCCGGTGACAAAACCGAATCTGCAGGTCATCAAAAGACACGAGGAAAATTTGCAGGACTGCATAGAGGAGATGGTGCAGAAAGCCTTGGAGACGGAAGAACTGATCATTGCGGACGTATAACAAAAGAGACCGGAGGATTCCGGTCTCCCTTATGTTTCCGATTAGATCAGATAAGGCTTAAGTACGTCCAAAACTGCGTCTACGTTCTCTTCCGCATGGATGTTTAAGTCGATCGGCTTGGACAGGTCGAGGCTGAAGATACCCATGATGGACTTCGCATCGATCACATATCTGCCGGATACCAGATCGAAATCATAATCGAACTTGGTAATATCGTTGACGAAAGATTTTACCTTATCGATGGAGTTTAAAGAAATCTGTACGGTTTTCATTGTTTAGTTACCTCCTTTGAGTTTCATACCTTCTGCCACTATATTAACAAACAATACCGGCAAAAGTCAACTATCAAAGATCACAAAAATAAGGGAGAATACTATGAAAAGTGTAGCATTACATAATTTGGGATGTAAGGTAAATTCTTACGAAATAGAGGTTATGCAACAAAAATTACAACAAAGCGGGTATAAAATTGTACCCTTTGATTCAAAAGCGGACATTTATATCGTAAATACGTGTACCGTGACCAATATTGCGGATCACAAAAGCAGACAGATGCTGCGCCGGGCAAAGCGGCAGAATCCGGACGCGGTGGTGGTGGCGGCAGGCTGTTATGTGCAAACCGGCGCAGGGCAGATTGGAGCGGACGACTGTGTGGATTTGGCAATCGGGAACAACCGTAAAAAAGACATCGCAAAAATTCTGGAAGCTTTTTTGGAGGAGAAAAAATCACAGCAGGATAGGAATGCGGGGTGCAGGGTTTTTACCGATGAGGCCATGGAGGAGTATGAACAGGTGCGGCTGGAGCGCACCGGGGGACATGTGCGGGCGGTCATCAAGATACAGGACGGCTGTAACCAGTTTTGCTCCTATTGCATCATTCCTTTTGCCAGGGGCCGGGTGAGAAGCCGCAGGCAGGAAGACGTGCTGGAGGAAGTAAGGGGGCTGGCCCAGAACGGATACAAGGAGGTAATACTCACCGGCATTCATTTGAGTTCCTATGGGATGGATTGGGATGGCGCAAAGGAGTTCCGGCCCGCCTGCCTGCTATCTTTGGTGGAACAGGTAGCGGCCATCGACGGGATTGAGAGGATCCGGCTCGGTTCTCTGGAGCCCAGAATTATCACGGAGGAATTTGCAAAGCGCTTGGCGTCAATCCCAAAAATCTGCCCGCATTTTCACCTGTCGCTGCAGAGCGGCTGCGACGAGACGCTGCGGCGGATGAATAGGCATTA
>CARDPF010000395.1:1435-2656 GCA_948960675.1 uncultured Eisenbergiella sp. | reverse complement strand
GAAATCGCCTGATAGTCAATTTCAGGGATACGGAGATGTGCCCAAGGCTGGAAGCTGTTGGTCAGTTCCCCCATTTCATCCGGACAGTCGTCATGAATCTGAACGTCCATGTCCCCCTTTTGCACTTTGTGCATGGCGGATAACAGATTATCTACCTTTTGGGCAAAAAAATCCGCCAGATGGTCGCTGACCGTCAAAATCAGGATCATGCATAGAAGGATGACGGCGAAAATGATCAGGGCCATTTTTCCTACGGGGGCAATGAGCAGGGACGAGGGCTTTTCCAACGTGATGCGCCAGCCGTTTTCCAAAGGTTCGCTGACCTGTGTGGTCCATCCGTCCGGCGGATAGGTATTTTCTGCGATGGACGGGTCGGTGAAGTCGTAAAAGACTTCCCGGTCATTTGCAATCTGTAAGTGATAATCGCTGGAAATATCTGCAAGAACGTCAAAAAAGCGCTTCGGATCCAGCCGGATACAAAGATAGTGGTTGGAATAAGCTGTAACATATTTGATATAAGGCGCTGGAATCTTTTGGAGCAGGCAGATCATTCCGTTTTGGTCTTTGTGCCAGACAGGCCTGTTGGCGGACTGGATGTCCGCATACCAGGATTCCGATTCCAGGTCGGAGAGGGGACGCAGCTGTTTGCCATGGCTTAAGTCCTCCCGGTCAGCATATAAGGTGATCCGGTAGATTTCCGGATGCTGTACATACATGCCGTTGATCAGTACGTCGTATTCGTAACTAAACACCTCGAATTTTTCGGCGGCGGAAGCGTACTCCATGGAGGGCACTTTCACCATGGTTTCGGAATGTGCCAGATATGTTACCATATCCTTATACAGCTGGATCTGATAGTCCAGCGAGTGATAGGCCGTATTGACGGCAGAGGAGAGGGCGTCTTTTTCCTGCCCCAACAGCAAATGTACGGTTTGGTAGTAGCAAAAGGCGCCCAGAAGAGTCAGCGGGATCAGCCCCACCAAAATGCAGGTGAGAACCATTTTCTTTTTGTAACGGAGATTGTGGTAGAGCTTAAGCAAGTACTTCATGGGAATCCTCCTGACGGTACCGGTCCGGCGACTTTCCGAAATACTCCCGGAAACTCTGGCAGAAATAGGAATAGTTGGGATAACCGACATCCATGCCGATATCAATGACCTTACGGTTGGTGGTGCGAAGCAGCATGCTTGCTTTTTCCATGCGGATTTGGCGGATATATTG
>CARDPF010000395.1:0-1425 GCA_948960675.1 uncultured Eisenbergiella sp. | reverse complement strand
TATATTGGGACAGGCTTTTTCCTGTACTTTTTTTAAACAGCCGGCTTAAATAGTCCGGTGTCAAGTACACCTGGGAGGAGAGCTGTTCCACGGAGAGGTCTTTTTGGTAATTTTTGCCGATGTAATCCTGTACGGAGAGAACTTCTTTGCGGATATTGGACGCAGGCGCTTCGTAACTTTTTAATATGGTTTCGGCAAGGGCCTTGGCATTGGCGGTGATTTCCCGGATATCCGGCTGTAAGTAAAGTTCCGTAATCATGGTCTCCAGCGGTTTTAGGGGCGTCTGCATGGAATCCTTGTCGGACGGCAGAAACGGATACATAGCCGTGAGCAGATTGGAAAAAACGAATTTCGCAAAAATCTGGGATTGGTTGGAGGCTGTGCGGTATTTGCAAAACAGCAGATCCAGGTTTTTCTGCAGGTTTGCGCTGTCCCTGGAAGACAGGCTGCGTTTGATCAGGGTAAGCAGGGTGTCGTCATCCGCCACATCCTGTGATTTGGGCGTGGCGTCCGTATGGTCATAAGAAAAAATACGGGTTTCCGGACTCCAGAAGCGCTGTTCCATCTGCTGCTCCACAAAAGCGTAGGCGTCCTGCAGGCTGTCATAGGTGTCAAGGGGCCTGCTGACGGAGAGGTAACAGTCCGCATGGAAAGTGTCTGCGATGTAGCGGTGCAGGCGGCAGGCAAATTTGTAAATGGTTTCCGTATTGCCATATGTCTTGGCATCGTCGGAAAAACTGCCGCAATCCTTGCGGAGAAAGAGTATCGCCTGCTTCGGGGAAAGGCTTAGGGTTTCCATGTCCAGATGCAGGCAGGAACGCAGGCCTTCATAAAAGGCAGCGTAGTTACGCTCCAAAAAGGGAGCAGGAAAATCCAGAAGAACGAGCAGGGAAAAGCCTTTTATTTGTCTGGCGGTTTCCGGGTTGGCTTTGACCGGGCCGTCGTTTCCGTTGATGCAGCTTTGGAGCGCATACTGCAGCAGCCAGGTTTTGCGCAGGTCCTGTTGGATGCGGGTATCGCGCTGCTCGTCCAGTTCTTTCATAACTTTATGCAGGGTCGTTTCCAGTTCGCTTGGGACGACCGGTTTTAGGATATAGTTCTCCACGCCAAGAGTCATGGCGGTGCGCGCGTATTCAAATTCGGCGTAACTGGAGAAGATGATCGTCTTTAGGTCGGGGAGCATCTGACCGGCCTGTCTGGCCAGTTCCAAGCCGGTGGTCACCGGCATCTGTACATCGGTGAACAGGATGTCGGCGGGCCATTCCTTCAACATAAGAAGTGCGTCGGCAGCACCGGAGGCTTCCCGCAGTTCCAAGGGCATGCCGCTGGATGCAATCAGGTAGCGGATGCATTCCCGTTCGGTCCTTTCATCGTCTACAATGAGCATTTTGTACATTTTTTCCCCCTCTGTTTGTGAAAAACCAT
>CARDPF010000394.1 GCA_948960675.1 uncultured Eisenbergiella sp. | reverse complement strand
CCTGCCTCATGTTCTCACGGAATGCGCAGTTTATGCGCATTCCTGACCCGTGAAAAGTAACGTTTTATTCTTTACTGTTTATCTGATTATATACGCCGCAACAATCTCACCGATATACGCCGTATGGGCATCCCTGTTAGCCATGGGGTACGTTCCGTCAACGCCCTGCGGATACATTTTCTCCCTTATATCATCCGGGATGCTTTCAAGCTCCTGCCTCTGGGAATACAGCACCTTACATTCAAGCGTCAGGGGATATTCCTTTATCCCTGGCACGCTTATTTTCTCCGGATTTTCCAGTGTCAGGTGTGCTTCCACTGCTTTATCAATATCCCGCCCGGATTGCATACCACATACTTTCGCTATGGATGGAATAGGCTGCCCTAGCCAAACACTGATTGAAAACTCTTTTGTTGCATCAATCACTGTCTTGGTATAGCGGTGTTCCCGCACATATACCGTAAATGCAGGCTTCCCCCACACCGTTCCCAACGCGCCCCACCCTATCACCATGCTGTTAAATTTGGTGTCCTTGGTGTTTAGCAGAATCCCTTTCGGCAGTGCTTCCGTAATCATCTGTGCGTACCCTGTAACGTTAATCCTTTCTTTCATGCCATATCCTCCTCCAATACCGGATCGCTCTCATACCTGCCAAGGGGCGGTCCGGGTCTTTTTCTGCGATACAGTAAAACCTCTCGCCGTTTAGCACAGCCGAAAATATTTTAACGCTGCAATCCACAAAAATATGGTAAGCAGGCAGGCCACATTGCTGACCGCCACGCCAAGGCCGGCCAGTTCGCCGTTCCCGCCCAGTTCTTTGGCCATGGGATAGGAAGAGGTCGCCGTCGGGGAGGCGAACACCAAAAACAGGCCAGCCAGTTCCATGTCCCGAAAACCCAACGCCACGCCAAGGCCCACGAAGATGACGGGCACAACCACCAGCCTGCCAAGGGCCATCCAAAAAAGATACCGTCCGTACTTTTTAAGGGCCGCAAAACGCAGCGTAGCCCCCACGCACAAAAGGGCCAGCGGCGTGGCAGCATCCCCCAACTGGCTCAGCGGCTTTTCCAACGGCTGCGGCAGCAAAATCCCCAGCGCCAAAAACACAAGCCCCAGGGCGCTGCCCACCACCAGATTATTCTGGGCAATGCCTTTTAGCAGATGCCAAAAAGATCCCTTCCCCCTGTCCTGCCAGACTTCAAACAATATCACCGCCAAAATGTTAAAGAGGGGAACTACCAGGGCCGCCAGCACCGAAATCACACCCAGATCTTGCCCGGGATACATGTTGCCCGCAATGGACATGCCAAACAGCACGTAATTACTCCGGTAGACGGCCTGTATGACGGTGGGCGCATCCTTTTTGTCCCGCACCGTCCTCCCCACCGCCAGCCACGTTCCCAGAAAAGCCGCAAGCACGCCCGCAAGGGCATATAAAAACAGGGCCGGTGAAAATACGCTTCCGAAATCCGACCGGTAAATATCCAAAAACAGCTTAATCGGCAGAAAAACCCGGAACACCAGTTTATTCATCTGGGAAAACGTATTCTCCTCCAAGAGCCTGCGATGCCGTATCCAGCTTCCCAGCGCCATAAAAAAGAGAACCGGGAAAATGATCCGGAATGATACCACAAAATACTGCATCATTTATGTCACTCTTTTTGGGAAATATCCGACCCGAAGTATTTCTGCGACAATTCCGACAACTCTCCGGCCTCCGAAAGTTCCGCTACCGCCCGATTGACCGCTTCGCGCAGGCTGTCGCAATCCGCATCCTTCCGAAAGGGAATGCACACCAGGGACGCCTCGTTGGTCAGCGCTGCGACTTTCAAATCCGATTCGGGATGGGCGTTTTTGTAATCATAAAAAGTAACCTCCGCATTCAGTGTGGCATCCACACGCCCCGCCAGCAAAAGCTCGATGGTCTGGTTGAGATCATCCACGCCGGTAGCGGTAGCGCCGTAACTCTCCGCCAACAGCGCATAGGTGCTGGCCAGCGTATTTGCCGTGGTCTTCCCGTTTAGGTCTTCAAAGGAAGTAATCTCGTCGTTATCCCCTTTGACAATGATGGCCGTGCGGATATAACCGTAAGGATCCGAAAAATCATATTTTTCCGCACGCTCGTCCGTGACCTCCACGCCGTTTGCCACAATATCATACCGCCCGGAATCCAGCCCCGCAAACAGGCCGTCCCATTCCCCCTCCACGAAGGTCGCCGTAACCCCCAGTTTCTCCGCAATCTTACGGGCCACCTCTACGTCATAGCCCACCAGATTGTCATCTTCGTCATGAAACGTCCAGGGCGCCCAGGTTCCTTCCGTGGCAATTACGATCTCGCCTTTCTCCTGAATTCTGGCAAGCAAATCCCCTTCCCCGGCCGCCGGTACCCGCTTGGTATCCGCCACCGTATCTTCGTCCTGCCCGGCGTCCGCCACTGCGCCCTCGTTTGCGCCGCCCGTCTCCCCGGGCGCAGCTGTCTCCTTGGGCTGCGCATCGTTCCCGCACCCTGCGGCCAAAGCGGCAAACACAGCCGCCAACAATAAGGTCTTCCATCTCTTTTTCTGCATCATTTTTTACTCCGTTTCTGCGCTGCTTTATTGTGCAAAGCCATACATGGCTTACGAGTTTGTGACAAGCCATTTATGGCTTTGCAGCGCGCAGACACAA
>CARDPF010000393.1 GCA_948960675.1 uncultured Eisenbergiella sp. | reverse complement strand
CGGCTGGCCCTGATCGGGGAGGGACCGGAACGGGAGAGATTGGAAAAGCTGGCTTTTCGTCTGGGACTTTGTGAAAATGTTGTTTTTGTGGGAAAAGTACCAAACAGTGAAATCAAAAACTATTGCGCGGCGGCGGATCTGTTTTTGTTTGCCTCCACCTCGGAAACACAGGGAATTGTATCACTGGAGTCCATGGCAGCCAAAACCCCTGTGCTGGCCGTAGATGCAACCGGAACCAGGGACATTGTAAAAAATGGGGTAAACGGATACTTAACGGAAGAAATACCGGAGAAATTTGCCGAAAAGCTGGTTTGGATTTTGCAGCAGGATACAGTGCTGGCGGACAATTTAAGGGACGGCGCATGGCATACGGCCGCTTTATACAGCGAAGAGGCAACCGCAATCCGTGCCGTTTCCTGCTATGAAAAAGCTGTGCAAAACAGACGTGAGAAAAATGAAGTGCGGCTTCCCGCCCGTCACATAGCGGTTTAGCCGGATCACGAACCGGCCTGCCAATCCAAGCGCATCAGGTTTACCTGACAGGGACGCTTGGATTGGCAGGCTGGTTTGCGGCACAATTTCCCCCACAATGTCTGCAGTCCCCGCCGCATTGCAGGGATTTTCCCCTTCTCTTATCACGTACCATGCTGTGGATGCTGAACCCCACCGCAGCAGCCAAAAGCAGCAAAACAATCAATGTTCCCATAATGTTGTATATCCCTCCTTGCACCCGCTATTTAAGCAATGCTGTACTAGCCAATAGCCACTTTTTTGCACAACGCAGTAAAGATTTGCCCCTGATATCGTGACATTGGAAATCTGATCCTTGCAGTTATGCTTTCGGAAAAAGTTATTATCCGCAAATGTTAGTATAAACTAACATTTATAAGCTGTCAAGTAATGCTAAAAGATTTTACGGAAATCATTTAGATTATGTGTTACAGGCCAAAAAATTGATTTTTGTGAAAGTCTTTTTTTCTCCATCAGGATGTGATATACTGTAATGGTTCGGGTTTATCCGAATTATTACAAGGAACGGAATGGAAGATACGGAGGGAATAGGTATATGATCGGAGATCAAAAAGTTCTTTTTAGCGGCATGCAGGCGACGGGCAATCTTACGCTTGGCAATTATTTGGGCGCTTTGAAGAACTGGGTGCATATTGCGGATGAATATCTGACTTTTTTTTCGGTGGTGGATCTGCATTCCATCACGATACGGCAGGATCCCGCAGAACTGCGCAAGCGTGCAAGGAATCTTTTGACCTTATATATTGCGGCGGGACTTGACCCGGAGAAGAACTGCATTTATTATCAGTCCCATGTATCCGGACATGCGGAACTGGCCTGGATTTTGAACTGTTTTACTTACATGGGGGAATTGAACCGCATGACACAGTTTAAAGACAAAGCGGCCAAACACGCGGATAACATTAACGCCGGTTTGTTTACCTATCCGGTATTGATGGCGGCGGATATTCTTTTGTACCAGGCGGATGTGGTGCCGGTGGGCAAGGACCAGATGCAGCATCTGGAAATCACCCGGGATATCGCACAGCGTTTTAATGCGGTTTACGGGGATGTGTTTACCATACCGGAACCGTATCTTGGCAAAACGGGGGCAAAGATCAGGAGTCTGCAGGATCCGGAAAAGAAGATGAGTAAATCCGACGAGAATCCCAATGCCAGCATATATTTGATGGACGACGCGGATACCGTGATCCGCAAATTCAAACGTGCAGTGACGGATTCCGAAGCGCAGATCGTTTACCGCGACGAACAGCCCGGTATCCAAAACCTGATAGACATATACGGGGCCTGTACGGGCAAAGCACCGGAGGAAGTGGTGCGGGAATTTGACGGCAAAGGATATGGGGAGTTTAAGATGGCGGTGGGGGAGGCCGTAGTGGCACAGCTTCGTCCCCTTCAGGAACGGTTTGCACAGCTTTCCAAGGATAAGGCTTATATCGATGGAATCATTAAAAGCAACGCCGAAAAAGCATCCTATTATGCCACGAAAACCCTGCGCAAGGTACAGAAAAAAGTGGGATTTCCGGATAGAATCCGCTGATACATTCCGGATGGAATCCTGCCCGGTTGAACCCGCCTTGGCTATACGGATAAGACAGGACAACGACAACTTTATTCCTGTGGGGCAATGAGCCAAGCGGATGCCGCGAGGGTCAAAAACCCCGCAGTCTGGCTGCGGGGTTTTTGGTTCCGGTTTGGAGGAATTCCTTATTCCGTTACCTGTATGCCGTCAATATAAACCGCTTTTACGGTTGTTTCCACCGAAAACGGATCTCCGTCCGTCAGGAGAAAATCGGCGTCTTTGCCGACTTCAAGGGAACCGACACGGTCGGCAATGCCAAGGTGGAGCGCCGGATGAAGGGTTATGGCCAAAAGGGCATCATCGTCTTTCATGCCGGCTTTTCTGGCAAGACCGGCGCAGAGGGGAAGATGGTTCAGCGGAATCACCGGGGCGTCCGTGATAATGGACACACTGCAGCCGGCATCTGCCAAAATGCCCGGTGTCGTCCAGCTTTTATTGCGCAATTCAAATTTGGTCGCATGCGTCAGCGTTGGTCCTACGGCTAACGGTACATTTTCGGCGGCCAGTTCTTCTGCCACAAGGTGTCCTTCGGTTACATGCTCCAGCGTAAAGATCGGAAGAGCACACG
>CARDPF010000392.1 GCA_948960675.1 uncultured Eisenbergiella sp. | reverse complement strand
TTTCGGTGGCCGTATCAGAACCGGGGGCCGTCTCCGGGTTTTTACTGTCGGCGGATTTTGGGTCTGCCGTTTCGGCGTCATCGGACGCTATGGGCGCAGGGGATGCTTCGGCGGTCTGATTTTGGGCGGGTGAATCGGAAGGGGCTGTGTCGGCAGAACCAAAACCCGAAAGATATCCGGTCAGGCCGTTCATAAAGCCGGTGAGCGTCATGATGCCCATGAGCAGCATGAGCACGGCCCCGATTTTGACGGTATAGCGTACCACGCTTGTGTGCTTTTTGAAAAAATCCAATACCGTACCGGTAAACAGGCCGACGGCCAAAAAGGGAAGTACAAACCCCAGGGTGTAGACGGCGATGAGGAAGAAGCCCTTTATTGCCGTGTCTGCAGAGCCTGCCATGAGCAGGACGCTTCCCAGCACGGGCCCCACGCAGGGGGTCCAGGCAAAGCTGAAGAAAAATCCCATCAAAAAGGCGGCAAAGGGACTCATGGCCAGCCTGTCAATCCGGAAGGGAAGGCGGCGTTCCTGATCCAGTCTGGACGAACGGCCGAAAATATCCAGCTGGTACAAACCGAATAAAATCATGATGATGCCGCTGATTTTGGAAAACAACGTCTGGTTGGCGGAAAAGAAACGCCCCAGGGAAGTAAAACTGATTCCCAACAGAAAAAAAGCCGCGCTGATTCCCAAAACAAAACAGAAGGTGTAGAGCAGGGTGCGCATACGCGGATAATGTATGCTGCCGTCCGCCTCCACTTTTTTTGCGCCTCCCGAAAAATAGCTGATGTAGAGGGGAACCAACGGAAGCACGCAGGGGGAGAAGAAACTCAAAAGCCCCTGCACAAAAACTGTAATTGTGGAAACACTGATTTCTAAGTTAAAATTCATATAAATCTCCTGTGCGATCTTCGCTTTTTGGCTGCTCTGTCGACCAAAATTTCCAATGCGTTTTCTTTTGAAATCCACTGTTTTGCATTTACCTCATTTGCGTCAATGACAGTGGTTTCTGTTTCGGCTTTTGCCAAAAATAGATGTACTTTTAAATCCGACATACCGTTGTTTGGGTTATGGACCCAATTGCTTTCAGGGATTACTTTCCGTTCAAGCATCACCGGCATCATGTCATTATTTCTAATGTATTCCCCCTAAATCCCATTTTATTCCCGTAGGCAACGAGTCAAGTGGGTGCTTAAAGTCAGCCTTTGGTTGACTTAGACATATTGACGACTGCCGTGAGATCCAATATCCGCAGTTCTGCTGCGTTGCAAGTTTGATGTCCCGTCAGCTTGCTGCGGGACATTTGACTCCTATGTGACGCACATAGATCCGGTATCAGGATATACGGGCCACGGAGTCACGGCTGATCAGCTGCACATCGAGGACGATATTCTGGGTGGGCAGCGTGTGATCCTGCAAATGTTGAAACAAAAGATCCAGCGCATATTGCGCTTTCTGGCGGATGTCCTGCGCGATAGTAGTGAGCTTGGGCTCTACATAGCGGCACAGCGGAAAATCGTCAAAGCCAATGACGGAATAGTCCTGCGGAATGCGAAAGCCCCGCTGTCTCAATGCGGCCATCAAATCTGCAGCGCTGTCGTCGATGGGGACAAAAACCGCCGTGACGGGATCGGGCAGGCTGCAGAGGGCGTCGGCACATTGATTGATATAGAACGCATTTAAAATATGGCTTTCAGGTAGAATATAACCTGCATCCCGCAGGGCGTCCGAGAATCCAAGAAGACGCTGCCGGATGACCTGACTGTGTTCAATATGGGGGGAGGCGAAAGCAAAATGCTTATGCCCGTATGCGATAAAGTGTTTGGCGGCCAGCATACCGCCTTTGTAATCATCAATTCCTACATTAATGACTTGGCGAATGCTGCTGTAGCTGTCCGTAAAAATGAGAGGGATTTTATTGTCCTCCTGCATTTGACGGATATTTTCGTCAAAGGTTCCCAAAAAAATGGCTCCCTCCGATTTCCATGAACGCAGGTGTCTGGTTACATCGGCATAATCTTCTATAAAATGGACCATGGCCTGATACCCCCGTGCCTGAATGCCTTGAATGACATAGCCGATCATGGAAGCATTGAAACGGGATTCCAAAGGATTGCCTGTTCCCTGGATAATAATGGAAATAATGCGGGAAGATTTGGAGGAAAGGCTGCGCGCGGAGGAGTTGGGGACATAGCCGTACTCTGCAATAATGCGCTGTATTTTGGAGATATTTTCTTCGGAAACCTCTTGGTAGCGGTGATTTACCACCCTTGAGACCGTCATGACGCTGACGCCCGCTTCCTTTGCAATATCTTTTAAAGTTACCATTGGCACCTCCAATCTGATAACGCTAACGAACCCATAAACTTACAGTATCTATTATAACAAATCTGTCAAAAATTACAAGGAAGCATTTACCGTGTGCCGCAGGCATGGATATCGCTGGTTATTATTCACGGGCAATGTCATTTCGTTTAGCCATGGGCCCGGGCAGCGTGTCTGCAGGTTGGGGATGGGAATTAGGCGGCAGGGCAGCCCTCTTACCGGGCAGGCGCATCCAAAGCTGTACGGGGTACCGCTTGGCTTGTGCATGTTCACATATAAAACAGGGAATTTCACCAAAACGCCGTCCCATTCCAAGCAACCGGAAAGCGCGGAAACTCGCTGCGCTCAAACAGTCCGCGTT
>CARDPF010000391.1 GCA_948960675.1 uncultured Eisenbergiella sp. | reverse complement strand
ACACAAGATACGATATATCCTGTTCCTGTCACACTTCAATTATACAAAAAAACGCCTGTCTTTACAATAAAATTCACATTAAATTTCTTCCTCCCTCCGCTTAATTTTGACCCCAACATCATACATTGATTCACGGCCACTCATAGTAACCCAAATCATGCGTTTACCGTGCCGAAACAAAAATCCCTGCCTTGACAAGCTTATCTGCAAATGCTATTCTAATACGGACAACTAAATGATGAGAATGTCTTCAGGGCAGGGTGACTCCTATGGGCATGCCAACATCCCATAAGCGGGAATTCCCGATCGGCGGTGACAGTCCGCGGGCGCGAAAGCGCAGGGTTTGGTGAAATTCCAAAACCGACGGTATAGTCCGGATTAAAGAAGGTGTGTTGAAGTCGTCAGCATTACGCTGGCTTTTTCCTGCACTTTTTTTATTTCCCGAGCCTTCCCGGATCTGACGACAACCTCCATACCTCCTAGTACGCCGTACTTGACACCACCGGCAGCGTATTTTTCTTAGGATTCCGTCCGGTACGGTATCAGCCTGCTTTTTTAAACTGCAGTCACCCGCAAGTTCCCTTCAGACAGTTCTGCACCACAGGAGGTATGAAAATGTATAACAAGACGAAAAAAATCGTAATCGTCAGTATGCTCTGCGCATTTGCTTATGCCATGACATTCGTCATGCGAATTCCCATTGTACTCTTTCTAAAATATGATGCCAAAGACATCGTAATCGTAATCGGCGGTTTTATTTTCGGCCCCCTGGCTTCATTTTGTATTTCACTGATCGTCTCTGTTGCCCAACTATTTACCAACAGCCAGACCGGTATCCTTGGATGCCTCATGAATCTGATCTCCAGCTGTTCCTTTTCCTGCAGCGCCGCCTTTATTTATAATAAAAAGCGTACGCTCCCCGGCGCTGTCGCCGGTCTTTTGGAAACCGTCCCATCCTCCCCTAAAACCCGCATCTAATCCTTTATCAAAAAAATATGTGACTTGGACGGTAAAACATAGTATACTGTTACCATAAAAGTCCAAAAAACGGCAAGGAGGAACCTGAGATGAAAGTTCTTTTTATTGGGGGAACCGGCACCATCAGTACGGCAATTTCCCAGCAGCTTTTAAACAAAGGACATGAATTATGGCTCATCAACCGGGGCAGCCGCAACGACCTGCTACCGCCCGGCGCGCACGTCATCACCGCAGATATCCGAAATGAATCCTATGTTGCAAAATGTCTGGCAGGACAGCATTTTGACGTGACGGCGGATTTTATTGCCTATCACCCCAATGATCTGGAAAGGGATTACCGGCTGTTTAGCGGCAGGACAAAACAGTTTATTTACATCAGTTCCGCATCCGCCTATCAAAAACCCCTTTCCAATTACCTGGTCAATGAGGGAACACCACTGGCCAACCCTTATTGGGAATATTCCCGCAACAAGATTGCCGGGGAGGAACTTCTCATGCACCTGTACCGTCAGGAAGATTTTCCCGTCACCATCGTGCGTCCCAGCCATACCTACGGCCTGCGCAGCGTACCCCTTGGCATTCACGGAAAACATGGAAGCTTTCAGGTAATCAAACGCATGCTGGAAGAAAAGCCGGTGATCCTCCATGGGGATGGAACCTCTCTATGGACCATGACTTTTAATGAGGATTTCGCCAAAGGCTTTATAGGACTAATGGGCAATGCCCGTGCCATCGGGGAAGCAGTACAAATCACAAGCGACGAATCCCTGACATGGAACCAGATTTACCGCACCGTAGCAGATGCCTTGCAGGTTTCCTTTAAGCCCTATTATGTCTCCTCTGCTTTTCTTGCAGGCTGTTCCGATTTCGATCTTTACGGCGGTCTTTTGGGCGATAAGGCCAATACGGTGGTATTTGACAACGGCAAACTCAAACGGCTGGTTCCGGATTTTTGCGCTTCTACCCGCTTCGACCAGGGGGTCCGCAAAGTCCTTGATTATGTCCTGTCCCACCCGGAATGCCAGACTTTGGATCCGGAATTTGACCACTGGTGCGACCGGGTCATTGCGTTACAGGAGGATGCGCGTCTGCAAATCCGCCGGGAAATGCAGCTATGATTCCTTAAACGCCCACAAATCCATAATGCCCCCTGCCACCGTCCTCCCGGATTGGGATTCCGGACAAGCCCAACCGCAATGGCAGGCCAAACGGTCACAAAAACTCCCGGCGCGCTGCTATGGCGCCGGGAGTTTGTATTCCCTGCATGTCTGCAAAAACCCTGTTTATTTCTCGCTCAGCAGTTCCTTCGCACTGGCCAGCACACCGGCCATGCTCTGGATTTCTGACGGAATGATAATCTTCGTGGACTTGCCGTCCGCCACCTTTTCAAAGGTTTCCAGACTCTTTAACTTCAATACAGCCTCATCCGCCTGCGCTTCCCGGATAAACCGCAGACCGTCCGCCGTCGCCTTCTGCACCTTCATGATGGCTTCCGCCTCACCTTCCGCCTCACGGATCATCTTTTCCTTCTGCGCTTCCGCACGCAGGATCGCGGACTGCTTCTCCGCCTCCGCTTCCAAAATCGCGGATTCTTTCTTCCCTTCCGCCACAAGGATCGTGGACTTCTTCTCCCCTTCCGCGCGCAGGATCGCTTCACGGCGTTCCCGCTCCGCCTTCATCTGCTTCTCCATGGCATCCTGAATGGCCGAGATCGGAAGAGCGTCG
>CARDPF010000390.1 GCA_948960675.1 uncultured Eisenbergiella sp. | reverse complement strand
CGGCCACCATACCGATAATCACTGCAAACACCAAGGAAGCGCCTGCCAGCCAGACCGGTATAAATGAAAGTTTGGACATATTTCCGCTGGCCGCCACCGCCTTATTGATAATGGCAGAGATTCCATAGCTTAGGCCCAGCCCCGCCACACCGCCGATAAACCCGATATAAGCGGCCTCCACCAAAAACATCGCCTGAATGTTGCGCATATCGCAGCCCAGCACCTTCATCACGCCGATTTCTTTTGTCCGTTCATAAATGGACATCATCATCGTATTGGTGATACCGATGGCCGCCACCAAAAGGGAAACCGCGCCGATACCGCCAAGCATCGCCTGAATATTGGCATACTGCTTCTGGGTAGACTGCACCCACTCAATATTGCTGTCCGCCTCGTACCCCAGTCCCCGGATATATTCCTGCACCTCCTGCACATAATCGATATCGTCCACGTTTACTTTCAGCTGGCTGTAATAAATTTCCTTATAGGGTTTTCCGTTGGAAGTCGTAGGCTGCCCGGGAATGGCCTTGTTTCTAAAAATTCTCTTTAAGGTAGCCTTTAACGCGTCAATATTACAGTAAATCCGGTAGGAATTGGGTGTCCAGCTGTTTTCTTCATCCCCCTTTGCTTCCACCCCTGCCGTGGGGATAATATATTTTTTGGGGGGAGCCGTAGTGCTGCCTCCCATCTCGTCCCCACTGCTGTACTGGCTGTTCCAATAAGCGCTCTGGTCAAAAATGATAAACAGCGTATCGTTCATCAAATCCACCGCCTGCTTGCCCTCATTGGACGGATAGTCATAGGTTTTGGGATTGTAAAACTGGTTGGCAATTTCGTTTCCGTAAAAAAATTCCAGTTCCGTATCGTTTGTGGGCAGGTGACCCTCCCCCACGTTGATATTTAAGTCCTCCAGCGCCTGCGGCGTCATCCCCTGTACATTCATCCAGTCGTTTATATACTGCCCGTACTTTGCAATCACACTAATTTGCAAAACAGGGGATACGCTCTCCACATGTTCCAGCATCCCAAGGGTTTCCACCGCCGCGTCGTCCAGACGCATCACCTTTTCCTTGGAGGAGGACGAGGAAGAGCCCCCCACGGAAACCGCTACCGCCATTCCGTCCCCACTGCTGCCCCTGCCCTCATACACCTGTATGGTAGTCAGGCCGCCGTAGCGCTCGATATCTTCCATGGTCGCCTTGTTCAGCCCCAGCCCCAGGGAAATCATGACCACAATGGAGGCCGTGCCGATGACCACCCCCAGTATGGTCAGTACGGTACGGAACTTTCTTTTCCACAGACTGCTGGAACTCATCCGCAGCAAATCAAGAATTTTCATAGTCACGCATCCTTATCCAGATCCAACAAATCCTCTGCCAGCTGCTTCGCCGCCTTTTTTTTCTTCCGGAACTTCAAAATCCCGACAATTGCCGCCACCGCTACGACCACTGCTGCTGCCACAATTAAGAGGATTCTCGTCAGGGGCGCCTGGGGTTTTTCTTCTTCCTCAGGCTCCATCGGCATATCCATCATTCCGTCGTCCATCATCATTTCATTGACAAAAATCGTAATATCCTTTTCTTCCCTTGTCTGGTTGCCCGCGTCGTCCTCATAGGTAATCACCGCTTTGACCGTGCCGTCATCCATCGTCGCCGCGATACCCGTCACCATGGCGTCCACGTTGCCGGTTCCGCCGGGCTGGAGGTTGCCGATGAAAGTATCCCCCCCTTCCACGGAATCCGCCTCGAATTTTACCTGCACGTTGTAAAGGGTAGTTTTACCCGTATTGTAAATCTGGAACATCACGTTGGACTGTTCCCCCACCATGATGTCGGTGGGATTGATTTCCGGCGTGCTGGCGTCAAATTTGGACTCCTGTTTTACGGGAATGGACACCTTTGCCTCGTCGCTCAAATCCGCTTTCAAGTCCGTGTCATATTTCATCTTTACCGTCACCACATAGGGCTTCTGGGAAAGGTCGGCCTTCGCCTGCATCTCGATTTTTAAATCCTGGCTGCTGCCCGCAGGCATCCGGGCCACATAGATCGCACTGGAACCGGACGTGGGCAGAAACGCCGCATAGCTGTTGGTTGTCGTCCCGTTTGCGCCCTCCGTTCCGCCTTCCACGGCTTCCAAGTCAAACAACACGTTATTGACCGCCGTGTCCACGGACGTATTCTTCACGTGAATGTTGAGCGTAAAGATATCCCCTGCATAGACGGTTTCCGGATCCGTCTCAAATCCCGTCACAATAATCCTGGGCTGGGACACGTTCGTCTCCTCGCTCATGCCGATACGCCCGCTGCCCGGCTTGCCCTGACAATAGACAAAAACGGATACCTCCGCAGGCTCCGTACAGCGGATGCCGTCCTTGCTGTACCACACCTTAAATTTCAGCGGATAATACCCCGTCAGTACATCCTGTCTTGCCGTAAACGCATAAGTCACTTCCCGGCGGTTGAAAATGGCCTCGTCATACAGGCGGGTGGCACAGCCCGGAATCTCACTGAAATTCTGGGTATAGCCGGTTGTCTCCGGCACAAAGGGCCAGGTCGCCACATCGTTGGTTACTTCCGGCTCCACCAAAATGTCCGTCAGCCACTCTTCCCCCAGATTGATCAGTGGTAGCACAATATTCACACTCTGTCCGTAAGATACGGACGGGGTGCAGATCGGAAGAGCACACGTCTGAACTCCAGTCACA
>CARDPF010000389.1 GCA_948960675.1 uncultured Eisenbergiella sp. | reverse complement strand
CTGCGCCCTCCTGCCGGCCATTGCAAAAGACGCCCCTCGCCGCCGCCATCCTTTTAGCTTTCCGGTGCTTCAGCCTGCCTGCTTTAAGTATCGGTAGAGGATGTCTGCGGCGGCGCTTTTGATGCGCCGCTTGTCATGGAGGAGTTCCAGACGGCGGGGAGGAGGCGTGCAGGCAGGGTGCAGCTGCACCAGCTTGTGGGTGTCCAGCAGGGGTTGGGCCAAGGGCTTTGGGACAAAGCCGATGCCCAAGTTGTTTTGGATGAGGGGGATCATCAGATCCGAGGTGGCCACTTCCATGGCAAGTTCCATGGCAAGGCCGCATCCGGCAAAAAATTCCCGGTAGAATTCATGGGTGACGGTTCCCTTGCCGAGGCCGATCCAGGGGTATTGCAAAAACGTGCGCAGGCTTTCCTGTTTTTGCCCAAGGGAAAGGTACTGTGTTCCCCCTACAAGGATTTCATGAAAGGAGAGCAGTTCTTCCCTGCAAAGGGGGGCGGCCGTTTGGAAAGGTGCGGTGACAACGGCGAAATCCAGTTTTCCGCTGGCCAGGAGGTGTAACAGTTCCCGGGTGGCGTGATTGTGGATCCGGATGCGGATTTGGGGGTGTCCTGCCCTAAAATCCCGGATCGCCTCCAGCAAAAACAGATGCAGCGCCGTTTCGGTGGCGCCGATGGTTACGACCCCGGACGCTTGGGTTTGCCTGCGGCCGATTTCTTCCTCCGCACACAGCAGATGCCGGTAAGCGGCATCCACATGGGAAAACAGCTTTTCCCCTTCTTCGGTGAGCCGCACCCCCCTTGCTTCGCGCAGGAACAGCCGGCAGTCAAGCTGGCTTTCCAACAATTTCAGGATTCTTGTGACATTGGGCTGGCTGCTGCCAAGTGCGGCGGCCGCTTTGGTAATGTTTCCGTATTTTGCCACGTGGTAAAAGATCTTGTAGTATTCGAAGTTAATATCCATCAACTTTTTATATTCCTCCGATATCATATATATATTTTTCATATCTTTTGACAGCTATTATAATAAAATCGCAGAGATTGGAAAAGGGGGAATTTATAATGAATCAGGATTTGACGGTAGGAAAACCGGAGGTGGTGTTGTGGAAGTTCTGCCTTCCGCTGTTTGGCAGTATTCTTTTTCAGCAGATGTATAATATTGCGGATAGTCTGGTGGCAGGAAAGTTTATCGGGGAAAATGCGCTGGCGGCCGTGGGCAACAGCTATGAGATTACTTTGATCTTTCTTGCTTTCGCTTTTGGGTGCAATATGGGGTGCTCGGTTACCGTTTCTCAGCTGTTTGGGGCAAAAGAATATGCCAGAATGAAATCGGCGGCGGCGACGGCCTGCATTTTTAGCGCAGCCTTGTGTGCGGTTCTCATGCTTGCCGGTATTTTGGGATGTGAATGGCTTTTGCGGACAATCCGCACCCCAAAGGAGGTTTTTGCGGATTCGCAGCTGTATTTGGATATTTATGTGTGGGGGCTGCCTTTTGTGTTTTTCTACAATATTGCGACGGGTATTTTTTCCGCGCTGGGCGACTCCAAAACACCCTTCTATTTTCTGGCAGTGTCTTCCACGGCGAATATCGCGGTGGACATCTGGTTCGTAAAAGGGTTCGGCATGGGAGTGGGGGGCGTCGCGTGGGCGACTTTTTTATGTCAGGGCGTCAGCTGTGCTTTGGCGGTGTTTGCTGTTTGGAGACGTTTCCAAAAGATTTTTGTACAGGGAAAGGTGGCGCTGTTTGATTGGGGGCTTCTGCAAAAAATCGTGGCGGTCGCGGTTCCCAGTATGCTGCAGCAAAGCTTTGTATCCGTGGGAAATATCGTGATCCAAGGGGTAATCAACGGCTTTGGGGCCTCGGTAATGGCCGGGTACAGCGCCGCCGTCAAAATGAACAATTTGGTCATCACTTCCTTTACTACGCTGGCAAACGGTATTTCCAATTATGCGGCCCAGAATATTGGGGCGGGTAAAATGGGGCGCATACGGACAGGCTTTTTTGCAGGCATCAGGCTGGTATGGATTTTGGGGCTGCCGTTGTTTCTTCTGTACTTTTTTGCGGGAAAACCGTTGTTACAATTGTTTTTGGAAAACCCGACGGCAGTCGCCCTGGAAACGGGAATGATGTTTCTGCGGATTTTGTCCCCGTTTTATTTTGTGGTTTCCGCCAAGCTGGTGGCGGACGGGATTTTGCGGGGTACCGGGCGGATGGCGCAGTTTATGGCCGCTACGTTTACGGATTTGGTTTTGCGGGTTTTGCTTGCCGTTGTATTTGCGGGGACGTCCCTGAAAGCCACCGGTATCTGGTGCGCGTGGCCGGTTGGCTGGACCGTGGCCACGGCCATGTCGCTTTGCTTTTTCGCCAGGGGGCCGTGGTGCAAACGGACGCAGGGGAACTAGTACAGCATTGCTTAAATAACGGTGAATTCTGCACCCGCTATTTCTGTCAGTACTACGTTGTCGTCAATCGACGATGCGCCTGCATTGCCTCATTCCTCCGCATTAAGCGAGAACATGATGCAGGCGTGAGGGGCGTTTTGCGTAGAAAAACTCGCAATACCGCCCCGAATCGTTACTATGAGCAGCCCTGGGCCGGATATGGAATTTTCTTGACGTTTTTGGCAACAAGGCATATACTGAGTGTTGAGAGGGATGGAAGGACAATCCCAATAGAATCTGAATCAATGGATATCTTATGGCAGTCTGCGGTGTTTTC
>CARDPF010000388.1 GCA_948960675.1 uncultured Eisenbergiella sp. | reverse complement strand
GCCAGCGCGTAGCAACCGGCTTTCATGCGTGGTGGCGCGCCAACAATGGCGCATGCCAGTTTAGTAACCGTTCAGCCTGCAATGTCATTTAAATTCCGCTGTCCCCGTAGTTGGCCAGTACCCTCGCGCTGGGATCGTCCACATCACAGCCCTCCCACTCTTTGTTGGGCATCCAAAAGCCAGGGATCATCCCTGCCTGCCCCGGATAATATTTTTCGAAAATTTCCCGGTACAGCAGGCTTTCCTTGGTAAAGGGCTGTGCATACCCGTATTTTTTGCGCAGCATCTCAAACTGGTCGTCCGTATACTTCCCTTCCGCATAGGCTTTGAGGTCATCGACCATGCTATGCCCCACCGCATCGGAAAAGGCCGCTTTCTCCCGCCACAAAATATGCTCTGGCAGGATACGGTCCTTTTCAAATGCCTTGCGAAGCAAATATTTTCCCTTTTGGTACACATTCATCTTCCTTGCCGGATCCACGGACATCACATAGCGCACAAAATCCAAATCCCCAAAAGGCACCCGTGCCTCCAGGCTGTTTGCCGCCAGACACCGGTCCGCGCGCAGCACGTCATAGCAGTGCAGTTCCCGGAGCCGTTTGGCGGCCTCCTCCTGAAACGCCGCCGCGCCGGGGGCAAAATCCGTATATTTGTAACCGAACAGTTCATCCGAAATCTCGCCGGTCAAAAGCACCTTCAAATCCGTTTTTTCATGGATGGCCTTACAGACCAGATACATGCCCATGCTGGCACGGATTGTGGTGATATCATAGGTGGCAAGCGCTTCGATGACCGTCTCCAGACTGGCCAGCACTTCTTCCTTGGTCATAATGACCTCCGTATGATCGGCCCCAATGAAATCCGCCGCCTCCTTCGCATATTTTAAATCAATCGCGTCCTTCTCCATCCCGATGGCAAAAGTCCGGATCGGCTTTTTCAAAACAGATGCCGCAATCGCGCATACAAGGCTGGAATCCAATCCGCCAGAGAGTAAAAATCCCAGCGGCGCATCGGCATCCAGACGCTTTTTTACCCCTTCTACCAGCTTGTCATGAATGTTTTTCGTAACGGTTTCCAGATCCTGATGTACATACCCGCAAACGGCGGCGATATCCTCATAGCGGACAAACTCTCCATCACAGTAATAATGCCCGGGCGGAAAGGGATACACTTTATCCACCAGCCCCATCAGGTTTTTGGGCTCGCTGGCAAACGCAATTGTCCCGGAAGGGCTGTAACCGTAAAACAGGGGCCGGATCCCGATGGGATCCCGTGCAGCCAGAAGCTTCTGCCGCTTTGCATCATACAGCACACAGGCGTATTCCGCATCCAGATGGGAAAACATTTCCACCCCATATTCCTGGTACAACGGCAATAAAACCTCACAGTCGGAACCGCCCTGAAAGACATATCCCCTCTCCTCCAGTTCCTTTTTTATCCTGCGGAAGCCGTAAACCTCCCCATTGCATACCACCCAACTGCCGTTTCGGTAAAAAGGCTGCATCCCTTCGGGCGTCAGTCCCATAATCGCCAGACGGGCAAACCCCAAAAAACCAAACGGGGTTTTTACAACCTGCATCGCATCCGGCCCCCTCTTTATTGTCCTGGCAAGGCAGCCTTCCAGCGTTTCTTTATCCATGTCTTCTCCCGCGTAACACATGATTGAGCACATATTGGTTTCCTCCTCTTTCCTTGTGCATGGCTGCCGTTTTAAGAACGCCGTCTTCCCGTATCGGTACGGCATTTGCAGGGCTTTTGGCAGCATCAAAATAAGCAGCCATCTGTCCTATTCCCAATAGGACGAATAGCTGCTTTTATCCGCGGTGCCACCTAATTTGCCGCACGCCCTTGTGCGACCCCTTTTTCGCGTTCCCATGAAACGCTATCCCGATAACGTGGGACTCCGGCTTGCCTACACAGCATGCGGCTCCTGCATGCTTTCAACTCGCGGCTCAAAAGTGTTCTTTCATGTGCGGCACTGTACGGGACTCCCACCGACGCCCGCTCTCTGGACCAGAAAAACACATTACTTTTCTTTATCATCGCCTTTTATGTTTCACACAATACCATATCGCCAGGGCTTTGTCAAGATTTGGTTCATCCGTATTATTGTCTGCATAACCGACTTTTCCACACCAGACTGTGCCGCTCCATTCAACCAAATCGACAGCAATTCCGTTGTAATCATAAGTTTTAATAATATTTTCCACTCAACCCGCCCGCAGCTATCAATAATGATATCTGCAAGTATACACAATCAAATTACTTCCATCTACTTGGTATTTGCATAGCGTTTTTTGTGGTATTTTCTATGCTCTTTATTGCTGAAAACAGCGTAAATCCGTTGTTTTTATGTGGCGTATTTCTATTTGCATAGTTTTAATAACGCACTCTGACACCAATTAAACAATACTAAAAAGGCTCTGTCAAAATCATAATCAGCATGGTCTTGTAATGATATGCTCAATTCCAAAACAATTTTATCCTCGTCCTGTACGCGCTCAAGCAATTCTCGTTTTGTTGAAACGAAATTACCGCTTTTTAAATAATACAAATGTTGCATAATAAAAAATACTGATTTACAAGTTATCGGCAACTTTATAACATTATGCTCCCTGTCGGCGTGTATATAGCGGTGGCAAATTTCGTGATATAGATTATTCAAACTTAATTTTACATAGTTTCTTTCATCTTCAATGGTATATGCAGGAACAAGTTTTTTTAGTTCTCCGTAATAGTCTTT
>CARDPF010000387.1 GCA_948960675.1 uncultured Eisenbergiella sp. | reverse complement strand
TTCTCCATAAAATTTGCCGCGCCGGGCTTGTTATAGCGCGGCAAAAACCCGGTGCCAAAGTGCCAAAAACCACCAGGGAGAATTATAAAACCATGAGCAAGAACAAAGCGCCAAAGTGTAAAAATATGATGTATACACAGCAAGCCGGTCATTTGCCTCCGGGCATTAAGACGGCAAGTGATTTGGCGGCCCATATTGAAAACGTGCTGGATCCAAAGGAATATGCGGTTATTTTACACGACCAGGATATAAGCGAGGACGGAACGCCCGCAGAGGCACATCTTCATGCAATGCTGTGCTTCAAAAACGCCCGTTATCTCTCCGCAGTAGCCAAAGCGCTGGGTGATAAGGAGCAATATGTCCAAAAGTGGGACGGGGAAGCCAACAACGGACATGCCTACTTGATACACGCGACCCGCAAGGCCCAAAAGGCGGGTAAACATCCGTATGACCCGTGTGCTGTGGTTGCCAATTTCAATTTCCCCGAGCGCATGAAAGCGATTGTTACAGAGATCGAGCAGGCCAAAGCCGGGCATAACGCCTGCAATGTGGATGCTCTTTTAGATTTATTGTACATTGGCGGAACGACCAAGGCTGAAATCGAAAAGCAGCTCTCCGGCTCCCAATACGCCAAGTACCGCCGTCAGATTGAGGACGTGGACGCCAAGCGGCTGATAAAAGAGGCTGAAAAATGGCGGGCGGAAATGAAAGCGAAAAACGCTCAAATCCGGGTTATATGGATTTACGGCCCCTCCGGTACGGGCAAGACCAGTCTTGCCAAAGAGTACGCCCAGAAGAAAGGCGAGCCTTATTTTGTTTCCGGTTCCAGCCGCGATATTTTTCAGGGCTATAATGGAGAGCACACCCTGATTTTGGACGAGCTTCGACCTAGAGTAATCGCCTACTCGGATTTGCTGCGCATCCTTGACCCGCATGGCATTGACAATCAGGTGATGGCCCCTTGCCGCTATAGCGACAAGCCCCTTGCCTGTGACTTGATTATCATCACCACTCCCTATATGCCGTCGGAATTTTACGGTGTTCAATTCCCGGCTGTTTTGGGGCCTAATGTCATAGACAGCCTCGACCAGCTTGCGCGGCGGATTTCTCTTACAATTGAAATGTCAGGGCGGACGATTAAGGCGATGCAATATCGCCCGCTCCCGTTCCAGACGACCAGTGGCTGGTACTGGGCCATTCCAGGTACGGAGCGTCCCAATCCATATTCTTCTCTGGCAAGACCCACGCCGCCTAACCAAGAGGAAGGTATTTACAATTCCATATTTGAAGATTGATTTTATAGGAGCCTTGAAGTGCATTTTTCAAAATCTGCGATTACCAGCACAGATGATCTGCCCCTTGTGCTGACGGTTTCTGATGTTTCAAAAATCCTCGGCATCGGAAAGAATACCGCCTATGACTTTATCCGCAGCGGGGCCATCAAGAGTGTTCGGGTGGGGCGTCAAATCCGCGTCCCAAAGTCCGCGTTTTTAGAATTTCTATCATAAAATTATTTGGAAAAAGTTGATTATCCGCCACGTATGATGTATAATAATCTTAGTTTTTAGTACGTCTGCGTGGCGGATAAGGAGGATATATGCCACGCACAAAATCTATGGGCCGTGCCGCCAACGGTAACGGCACCATCCGCAAAAAGACCGTTACGAAAAATGGCAAGAAATATACCTATTGGGAAGCCCGCTGCACGGTGGGCTATGACCCGGGAACCGGAAAGCAAATTCAACGTTCCATCAGCGGCAAGACCCAGAAAGAGGTTGCCCAGAAGTTAAAGCAAATGTCCCTGGATGTGGATAATGGAACCTATCAGGAACCGTCTAATTTGACCGTAAAAGATTGGTTTGAGATTTGGCAAAAAGATTATATGGGAGACGTGAAAGCGTCAACGAAATTACTTTACAGCCGAAATGTAGACCTGTATATCGTTCCGAACCTAGGCGCGGTCAAATTGGATTCCCTGACCACTTCGATGATTCAGAAGCTTTATAACCAGCTTACCAGTGAGAACCAGGAGAGCGGAAAACCTCTTTCTCCAAAGACGATCAAGAACATTCACGGGATTCTTCACAAGGCGTTGCAGCAAGCGGTCGAAAATGGTGTGATTCGGGTAAACCCCTCGGACGCTTGCAAGCTTCCCCGTGTAGAGAAAAAGGACATTCAGCCCCTGGACGATAACCAGGTTTCCGAGTTCTTGAAAGCAGTCCATGGACACCCTTATGAATACCTGTATAAAATCGCACTTTTTACAGGGATTCGGGAGGGGGAGGTTTTGGGGCTTACCTGGGAGTGCCTGGACCTGGATAATGGAACGCTGACGATAAAGCAGCAGCTTCGCCGGGAGCAGCACAAGGACGGCCAATTTTACTTCTCCAAGCCCAAGAACAACAAAACCCGAACTTTGACGCTTGCGCCCTCTGTGGTGAAATTGTTCCGGCTTCAAAAACTGGAACAGAACGGAAAGCGGCTCAAAGCGGGAAAGAGTTGGACAGAAAAGGACCTTGTATTTTCCAATGAAGTTGGGGGATTCCTCTCTCACCGTGTAATCTATCGTTGCTTCAAAGAGCTTGTGAAAGAAATCGGAACGCCGTCTACTCGGTTTCATGACCTCCGACATACATATGCGGTTATGGCGATTCAATCCGGGGATGACATTAAGACGGTGCAGGAAAACCTGGGACACGCTACCGCCGCCTTTACGCTGGACGTTTACGGACATGTCACCGCCCAGATGAAA
>CARDPF010000386.1 GCA_948960675.1 uncultured Eisenbergiella sp. | reverse complement strand
GCATGGGCTCCCCTAAGTTTTCCCTGCGGTGGGCGGTGATGACCAACAGCCGAAACCCCTTCGCCCATTCCAGGATTTCATGGGTAAAGGAGGGCCGCACCGTCGTGAAAAGGGCATCGATTCCGGTATTTCCCGTGACGAAAATACGCCCTTCTTCCTTCCCCTCCCGCAAAAGGTTCTGCTTTGCCGTCTGTGTCGGCGCAAAATGATAAGAGGCCAGCAGGGAAATGCTCTGCCGGTTAAACTCTTCCGGAAACGGGGAATACAGGTTGTAGGTGCGCAGTCCCGCCTCCACATGTCCCACCGGTATCTGCAAGTAAAACGCCGCCAGCGCCGTCACATACGCCGTACTGGTGTCCCCGTGTACCAACACGATATCGGGCTTCGCCTGCATCAGCACGCCCCGCATCCCCTCCAGCACGTCCGATGTGATGGAAAACAAATCCTGCCCCGGCTTCATGATGTCCAGGTCATATTCGGGCTCCACCCCAAATATGTCAATCACCTGTCTTAGCATTTCCCGGTGCTGTCCGGTAATACACACGCACACCTCCAGGCTTTTGCTCTTTTTTAACTCTTTTACCAGCGGACACATCTTAATGGCCTCCGGCCTGGTCCCAAAAACCACCATTACCTTTTTCATTCCGACTCCAATTCTTCCAATGCTTTCTCGGATTCCAGCATCCGCTCCAAAAGGCTTTCCTGCTGTGCCTCCTCCTTTTCCAACAGTCCCTGTAGTTCCATCAGCTTTTCGTAATCGCACCCAAGCGCAGGATCGGCAAGCTGCATTTTTAACTGCGCCGCCTTCTCCTCGCTTTCCCCCAAAAGGGTTTCATACTTTTCCAGCTGCCGCACCAGCCGGGATTTGATTTTTCCCGGATTGTAATACGTCTTTTTATCAAAAACATCCTCTATGGTGGGCGCTGTCTTCCCTACAGAAGCAGCACCTTCCTTAGGCAGGCCCGCAAACTTGCCCCTTTCTTCCAGATACCCCTCATATCCGCAAGAATACTGGCGCACCTGTGTTTCCCCAAATTCCAAAATCCCTGTGGCGATCTGCCGGATAAAATACCGGTCATGGGACACAAACAAAACCGTGCCCCCGAAATTTACCAGCATCTTTTCCAAGGCTTCCTTTCCCACTATATCCATATGGTTGGTGGGCTCGTCCAAAATCAGCAGGTTTGGCCGGGTCTGGAACATTTTGCACAGGGCAAGCCGCACCTTTTCCCCGCCGGAAAGCTGCCCCATTTCTTTTTCCACCTCCTGCTGGGAAAACAGAAAGCTTCCCAACGCGCTTCTCACGTCCTCCCGCAGAAGCTTTGGATAGGCTTCCCAGAAATTGTCCAATACGGTTTGTTTGGGGTCGGCGTCGTTCACCACCGCCCGCTGCTGGTCAAAGTATCCCCATTCCACGTTTGGCCCGACGCTAAAACAACCCCCAAGCCCGGGGATTTCCCCTGTGAGCGTCTTTAACAGGGTAGATTTTCCTTTTCCGTTCTCCCCCAGAATCGCCAGACGCTCCCCCTTTCTCAATTGAAAAGAGACCTGGCTCAGCACATGGTCATAACCGATCTTTAAATCTTTCACCGTCAGCACATCGGTATAGCTCTCTATGCGGGGACAAAACATCGCATGGAAAGTGCGCGTGTCAAAGCGCCTGGGTTTTTCAATCTTTACCATATGCTCGATGGCCATGCGCTTGGAACGGGTGGCCGCCACCTTGGTGGGCGTATTTTTCCATTTCTCAATCCATTCCGTCAGGCGGGCAATTTCTTTTTGCTGCTCCTCGTAGTCCTTCTCCTGCTTGGCAAGATCTTCCTCCTTGCGCTTCATAAAGGCCGTGTAATTGCCGGGATAGCGCTTGATCCGGTGGTATTCGATCTCATAGGTCACATCAATCACCCGGTCCAGAAACATCCGGTCATGGGAAACAATGACCACCGCCCGGTCATACTCTTTTAAATAATTCTCCAGCCATTCGATGGTGGGCAAATCCAAATGGTTGGTAGGCTCGTCCAGCAGCATGATGTCCGGCCTGCTCAGCAAAAGGCGGATAAACGCCACCTTTGTCTGCTGTCCCCCCGAAAAGCTCCCGATGGGACGTTTTAAATCCTCCAGCAAAAAACCGAATTTCTGGAACATGATTTCCATGTCCTGCCGCCAACTGTAACCGCGCAGCGCCTCCATCCGGTTCTGCAGTTCGTGGTATTCCCCTAAAACCCCGGGATCCTCTGCCCCTTTATGCATCTGCGCTTCCAATTCCCCCATCCGCTCCATACAGGCAAAAACCGGGGCGAAAGCCTTTTGTATTTCCTCCTCCACCGTGGCCTGCCCGTCTTCAAAGCTGACCTGACGCAGAAAACCGATCTGCTGCTTCCCGGCCATCGTAATGCCACATTCCTCGTCGCTGTCCAAATTGCCCATCTCTATATCCCCTGCAATCAGCTTGAGCAGCGTGGTTTTCCCACAGCCGTTGCGGCCCACCACGGCGATTTTCTCGCTGTCGCGGATTTCAAAATTAACATCCTCCAATATGGTATCCGCCGCGTATTGCACCAGCGCATGCCTGATTTGATATCTCATAACCCTTCCCCTTACCGTTATTTCCGGGCAGGCCGCCCTTTTGGCCGGCCTTTCCTTACATTCCCCGTTCTTCCCAGTATAACGGGTTCCCGCCAACATTACAACCACAAATTCCCATAATGCACGGAAATCCATTTTGCGTAAGGGGAGAGGCAGGGACGGCTTTGCGGCAGCCTG
>CARDPF010000385.1 GCA_948960675.1 uncultured Eisenbergiella sp. | reverse complement strand
GCGACCACCGAGATCTACACTCTTTCCCTACACGACGCTCTTCCGATCTGCCAACACACGGAAATCAGTTTTGCAGGAGAGGCGGGACACAGGCGGCTTCCCTCAGCAGCTATCTTTGCTTTTCCAGCCAGAGCCATTTCCAACTCAGATTTAAAAAGACTTTCCATATAACGCCTGCACAATATAGAAAGTCAATAACCCCCCGTCAGTCAAAGAACTGGAGGCCTTCAAAGACTTCCACGGCCTGCCTGTCGCCCATGGACGGAAGATAGGAGGGAACTGCCCGGATCCAGCCCTGCGTTCCGTCCTGCGCCTGCAGATACAGCCCGCCGTCTAAATCCGTTTTCACCTCCCGCACCGGCTGCGGCGCCATAACCACCGGCTCCCCCACATCCCCGGGCTGCGGATAGACCAAAAGTTCCTCCAGAAGCGTCAGCGGAAATTCCGCCTGCCCTTCGTATTGGATATAGAAATATTCCGGATCCTCACGCATTACCACCGCTTCCCCGTTCCAATACCAGTAGCCTGTCGCAAAGGAACTTTGGATGGCATCGGCCCTGAACGGACAGGGTATCACACCGTTTTCCCCGATGGGAAGGGTACGGATATCCCCCAAAACCTCCCCGGCAGCATACAGCCCGCTTTTTTCATAACGGTAAAATTTCGTAACCGGATCGCCGCTGGGACCCTCGTCAAAAATACCCAAAAGCAGGTTTTCCCCATCCAGCGTCAGCGCCATAATCGCGCATTCCACGTAGGAGCCATACTCTTCAATCTGTTGTCCTTCCACATGCAGGGTATATCCCTCCTCGACCATATAATGTCCCCATTCCAGCTGCGGCGCCGTCGGGGCCGTCAGGTAAATGTGCTCCATCGTCCCGTCCCCGTCTGCGTCCAGACGGATGCCATCTTGAAAAGTAGAAGCATCCAATTCCCAAACAGCCACGTCTCCCACTGTAAATTCCCGGATTCCGTCCTGTGTTTCCACCACAGGCCCCGTTGCATTGTCCGGTTTTGGACTGCCGTCCTCCGCTGTAGATGTCTGTATCGGTTCCGGCGCTGCCGTTTGTTTTGCCTCCCCCTCTTCCCCTGCAATCAAATCCGTCTGTGTATCCGCCACTTGTCCCTCCTGGCTCTCCCATTCATTTGCAGGCCCGCCCTCTTCCGGCTCCTCCACGGAGGCAGGGTTTGCCGCACAGGCGGCTGCCACGATTCCGCACACAACCACGGCCAGCGCCGTCAGGTAAAATTTTGGCCGCCTCCAATGCAGCACGTTTCGGATACGTCCTTTCACGCCCGCCTCCCCAAAAGCCAGGGGGCCCGGCATGGGGATCCGGCGGTTTGTGGCAAAGGATAAAAGCGCGGTACTGTAACGCTTGCGTATATTTTTTTCCAGACTTAACACCTTTTCGTCACAACTCATTTCCATATCCCGGTCCATCAGCACAAAGGCCAGCCAGCAAAGCGGGTTAAACCAGTGTATTGTCAAAAGCACAAAGGCAAACCATTTGATGAGATGATCCCGGCGCTTTAGGTGATACCGCTCATGCAGAAGCACATAACGCTGCATCTCCTCCCCCAGCCCGAAAGGAATGTAGATTTTCGGACCAATCATTCCCAGAATAAAGGGCGAACGCACCCGGTCCGACTGATACACATTTTTCTTCAAAAGAACCGCCGTCCGCATACGGTTTCGCAACACAATGTAGGAAACCAGCCCGTAAAGCGCCATAACCGTCAGCCCTGCCAGCCATATGACAGCGCCATACGCCAACACAATCTGCCAAAAACCGCCCTGGTTTGCTGCCCCTGCGGCTGGCAGCTGGGCGTTTCCACCACCGCCGCCTGCCAGAACCCCCACCGTCTGTGGAGGCTGCAAAGGTTCCATATTTCCTGCCACATAAGTCAGCCGGGCTTGTCCCCGGCTTTGCGCAGCCATCCGTCCGAAAATCCGTAACCGGAACAGACTAAATACAGATGAAAATGACACCGGACAGGCAAGCCTGAATGCCACCACACTCCAAAGCAGATAAGAATATTTTTTCGGCGCCCTCCCCATAAACAGGCGGACCGTCACCACAGCCAAAATTACAAACCCAGCCGTTATGCTCATGTTCAAAACAGATAAAAATACCCGTTCCATCCTAACCTCCCTTCACTCCTGCCCTGCAGGTAATTACAATTCTTCCTCTTTATGCGCGTCAATCAGTGCTTTGAGCTGTTCCGCCTCTTTTTCCGAAATGGTCTTTCCCCCCAGAAAGGAAGTCAGAAATCCCGGCAGGGATCCGGCAAAAGTGTGTTCCACAAAATGCTCGCTGGCGTAAGCCTGCACCTGCTCTCTTTTCACAAGCGCCGTAACAATGGTGTCCTTATTTTGGGCAAACCCCTTTTCGCACAGCTTTTTTAACGTGGTATAAGTGGTGGGCTTTTTCCAGCCCAGCTTTTTGGCACACAGTTCCACCAGCCTGCCTGACGGCATCGGCTCGTTATCCCAGATCACGGTCATAAAACGGTAATCGCTTTCACATAGCTTTAAATTTTCCATATCGCTCCCCCATTTTTGGTTGGTAATTACAAACCCTCGCATTAAGTTTATAACTACCAACCATCCCTGTCAAGTACTTTAGGATAAAAACATCATGACATTGTTACGTGAATCAATGTCATTCAGTTTAGCCATGGGCTTTGGGGGGCGTGCCAACGGGCGGGGAAAGCGAATCCTTTTGCAGGCCGGACACCCCTGCCGGGTGGACGGTTCCTTACGCATGCATACATGCAAAACGGG
>CARDPF010000384.1 GCA_948960675.1 uncultured Eisenbergiella sp. | reverse complement strand
ATAGATTTGCGTGAGGTAAGGGCAAAATACAAAATTGAAGAAAAGTGCCAAGAAGCCCGATATATCAAGGTTTAAAGGCTTATGAAAGGATATATTCAAGATGATAAAAATACTCTTTATCTGCCACGGCAACATATGCAGAAGTCCCATGTCCGAATTCATCCTCCGAGACATGGTTAAGAGGCGGGGGATAGCCGACCGTTTCCACATCGCATCCGCGGCGACGAGCCGGGAGGAAATCGGCAACCCCGTCTACCCGCCCGCGCGCCGCAAATTAAAAGAGCACGGCATTGATCCCATAGGCAAAAGGGCGCGGCAGATGACGAAAGCGGACTATGGGGAATACGATTATCTGCTGGCGGCCGAGCAATATAATATCAGGAACATGCTGCGGATCACCGGAGGCGATCCGGATCGCAAAATCTGCCGTCTGCTGGATTTTTCGGACAGGCCCCGGGACATAGCCGATCCCTGGTACACGGGGGATTTTGACACGGCGTGGGAGGATATTGTGGAGGGCTGCGAGGCATTTTTGGCGTACCTGGAACGGGAAGGAAAACAGTAAGACAAGTCAGACATGTATGGGAAGTCAAATACCCTACAGCAAGCTGACGGGGCATCAAACTTGCAACGCAGCCAAGCTGCGGGGTATTCGACCCTCGCGGCAGTCGTCAATGTGTAAGCAGCCACTTGACTCGTTGCCCGTGGGAATAAAGGGCGGACAGGGACGACCACATTCTTGGGGATGCAGATAACAGAGAGGAAGAAGATTGAAAATGAAAATTTTCAATTGCGAGAGTAGTGTCTGCGCGCTGCTTGCCACAAACCTGTAAGCCATTTATGGCTTTGCGCAACAAAGCAGCGCAGAAATGGAGAAAATTATGGACAGAGAAGAAAAAGAATTCCGGTTTGCCATCATGGGCGCGGGAAACATTGCAGGAAAATTTTGTGATGCGATTAAATATGTGGGGAACGCAAAAGTTTCGGCAGTGGCGAGCAAATCCATGGAGCGGGCCCAGGCTTTTGCGGAAAAAAATGGTGTGGGGAAGGCATACGACAGCTATGAGAGGATGCTCAAGGAGGAAAAGCCGGACTGCGTATACATCGCGGCGACCACGGATGCCCATTACAGGCTGAGCCTTATGTGTGTCCAACATGGGGTTGCGGTGCTCTGCGAAAAGGCGATGTTTGAAAACAGCCTACAGGCGCAGGAGGTGTTTTCCCTTGCGGAGGAAAAAGGGATTTTTGTGATGGAGGCCATGTGGAGCCGTTTTTTACCTGCCGTAAAGCGGGCGAAAGAGTGGGTGGAACGCGGCCTGATCGGGGAAATGGTTTACGCGGAAATGTCCATTGGATTCCGCGCCGAAAAAGATCCGCAGAACCGGTATTACAATCCGGCGCTGGGAGGCGGGGCCGCTTATGACCTGATGGTGTATGGGTATGAAATCATGACCTGGCTGGTGGGGCGTCCGGTGGAATCGGTGCAGGCCTGCAGCGTTATGGGGGACACAGGTGTGGATTTGACGGATCATATACTGCTGCGTTTTGCGCCAAAGGACGGGAGCCCTGCCATGCTGGCCTCCTGTGCAGGGACGTTTTTGGCGGGGGTGGAAGATCGTCTTGTCCTTTACGGGAGCGAGGGAAAGATTGTGCTGCCCGGGCCGCATTATGCGTCGGAGGCTTTCCTGTTTGATAAAAAGGGGAACCTGTCCGTACATTTTAGGGATGACGAGACGATAAACGGATTTACTTATGAAGCGGAAGAAGTCATGCGCTGCATGGCGGAGAAAAAAACGGAAAGCGAAGTAGTGCCGCACAGTTTGACCAGGGAATGTAGTGCAGTGCTGGAAAGGCTGGCCCATAGATGAAGGAGCAGTTTGTCCGGTCTGCCTTGCTTTTGGGGGAAAACGGGATAGAACGTTTGAACGGCGCAAGGGTGGCCATATTCGGAATCGGCGGCGTGGGGGGCTTTGCGGCGGAAGCGCTTGCAAGGGCCGGCGTCGGTAGCTTTTTGCTGGTAGACAACGATGAGGTGAGCGTGTCCAATATCAACCGTCAGGTGATTGCCACCTGGGATACGGTGGGGAAGAAAAAGACACAGGTAATGAAAGAGCGCATTTTGTCCATTTATCCGCAAGCCTGCGTAGAGACAAAGGAATGCTTTTTTCTTCCCCAAAATGCGGGGGAAATTGATTTTTCGATGTTTGATTATGTGATTGACGCGGTGGATACGGTCAGCGCCAAGCTGGAGATTATACGGCGGGCAAAGGAGGCGCAGGTTCCGGTCCTAAGCTGTATGGGGGCGGGCAATAAGCTGGATGCGGCCCAGTTTCAGGTGGCGGACATTTTTGAAACCAAGGGCTGCCCGCTGGCGCGGGTGATGCGCAGGGAACTTAAAAAGAGGGAAATCGGACATTGTAAAGTGGTATATTCCACGGAAGGGCCGAGAAAACCCCTGACGGGCATCGTGGGGGAGGCGGACCAAAGCCGCCGGGAGATACCCGGAAGCGTTTCCTTTGTGCCGCCCGTGGCGGGACTCATCGCGGCCGGGGAGGTCGTGAAGGATCTATTGGGCCTTTGAGGGGATGCAATGGATGGAAAATGGAAAAAGAGGGGACATACGAAAGTTTGTCCTTTTTTTGTGCCATAGGAGATCGCCGCAACGCCTTTGCTTTCTCCTGTTCGCCGTTTGGAAGGCGCCCGCACCCTGCCAATGCAGGATTTCCCCTGTCCAGTCGGCAAAATGGATTCCCGTAGTAAGATCGGAAGAGCACACGTCTGAACTCCAGTCACACAAC
>CARDPF010000383.1 GCA_948960675.1 uncultured Eisenbergiella sp. | reverse complement strand
CGAGATGCTGTTGTGTGACTGGAGTTCAGACGTGTGCTCTTCCGATCTCCATCGTATACGCCGCCCAGGCATTGGCACGTCCCCAGTGGATGCCCGACATATGGTTATCTGCAATATGGTCATAGCCGTGGAAATATAAACCGGTTTCCTCATCCTGCAAATACCGGATGTGCCAGTACCACTGATGCAGGGCGTCGCCGATCATCTCCTCATCCTTCTCCATCACTCCCGTGCGCAACAGAAAAAAAGCCGCCATAAAAAGCGTATCCGCCCATGCCTGTTCCGGAAAATCATTGCCCGCCGACACCGTATGCTGTAAAACACCGTCGCCAAAGCGCAGCGCCCGGCTGCGCAGGTAGGACGCCTTATCCAATAGCAGTTCCCGGTACTGCCCCTGTCCGGTGGCCTGGTAAAGGGTGAGCAGGCAGTGCCCCATGGCGCAGGTATTCACCGTCCATTCCTGCGGAAGCCCCAGGGCGATCAGCAGTTCCACCCGCTCTTGTAAAAGCGCAAGATACCGTTCGTTACCTGTCTTCTCATAAGCCTGCGCGACCCCATAGTAAGCCACCCCGCAGGGCCAATCCCAAACCAGGTCCATCTGCATGGTCTTATCCACAATGCGGTCGATGGCTTCTGTCACCTGTTCCCTATTATATTGTAATTTCATGCAAACTCCCCCAAATCCATCCGTCAGGCAAAGGAGATCCTGGCACAGACAGGATAATGGTCCGACAGGCTCACCGCTCCCACTTTGTCCGTCCATTTCTCCACGCTGTCGCAACCACAGCCCTTGACCACAATATAGTCTATGTTGCAGGGATGCTCTTTTCCATATCCGTGGAATGTAATGCCGATATCCTTCGTGGCGGTCACATACCCTGCAAACTGCTCTGCCACACGCATTTCCTCGCTGTCCGGCTCCGCATTCATGTCCCCGACGATCACCACCGGCGCCTCAGGGAAAAAGTCCTCCTGCTCCAGCTTTGTCAAAATCTGCAGATATCCCAGCTTCCTCGCCTGCATGCCGATATGGTCCAAGTGGGTGTTTACCAGACGGAAAACCTTGCGGCTTTCCAGATCCTCAAACACCGCTTCCGTGCAAATCCTGGGGCATTCGCTCTGCTCCTCATAACGGGAACCCGGCACATAAGGAGTTTTGGAAAGCCAGTAACTCTCCATACGCATCAGGTTCATATTCTCTTTCCGGTACGCAATGGAAACCTGCTCCCCGCGCAAATCCGCATCCCTGCCACAGCCAATGACATAATAATCCTGCAATTCCTCCTTGAGCCACTTGGCCACATGGGGCAGTACCTCCTGGAAACAGATCACATCCGGCCTCTCCTTCGCAATTTTTTCCAGAATCAACGGCTTCCTGTACACAAAACAGTTCTCCCCGTCCTGCCCGTAATCACAACGAATATTAAACGTTACAAGCTTCATTCCTCTTTCCTCCCGGCCGCTGCCATCCCATAAAAGCTACTTCCATATCATAAGTACCGTTTTTAGATTATAGCACAAACAATTGTTCCCTGTAAACAACAGATTTATTGACTTTTCCGTCTTATGCTATTATGATTATAAAGAGAAGTGAACCAAAAACAAGTACGCACTTACAGGTGCGGTACTTACAGCCAGGTTATATACTTACCTTTAGGAGAGTGGAATGATGCTTGCACGATGTATTTCCAAAGAATGTTTGAATGATACCGGCTTTAGCTATACCCTGTCGCTGATCAACGGAAAATATAAGATGACGATTTTATATACCCTGATGGAATTCGGCGTAGTCCGGTTTAATGAAATGAAAAAATATATCGGGGAAATTTCTTATAAGACCCTGAGCGCCACCCTAAAGGAACTGGAGGCGGACCGGCTGGTGCACCGGGAAGAATATCCGCAGATTCCCCCCAAGGTGGAATACAGCCTGACGGAACGCGGCAAATCCCTGATTCCCATTTTGGACGGCATGTGCGAATGGGGCTGCCGGAACAGGATTTGAAAAACCACGGCACAAACGGACCTTGCCGTTTCGCCCTTCCGATGTCGATGCGCCTGTGCATGCAAACATGCACAGGCGCATCCTTTTCCATCCCCTATTTCACATCATATACACTCCGAAGCCGCAGGTTCTCCACACTGCCGGACAGGATTTTCACCCGCTTTTCTTCCGCGTTTAAGTCAAAATAATTGTCCGAGAGCACCAGGTCTTCGTTTTCGTTCTGTATTTCCACACTCTTGGCGTATGCCTTTGCCGTAACCACAAGCACATCCCCCTCGATCCGGCACGCAAGGCAGGGATCCTCATACCGGAAATATTTGGGATAGGAGAAATTCACGGTTCCCGAAGAAACGATCTCCCCGTCCATTTCCAGCTGGTAACCCACATAGTGGGAGAAAATATCCGCCTCCGGAAATTCCTTTTTATCAAGCCAAAGGCTTGTAAGGGCGGGCACATGTACCTTTTCTTCCCCGCTGTCGAGTATTTGGGCCTTCGGGTTCCGCAGCTGCCAGCGCACGATTGCGTCAATATCCCGCACCGTCTCGTTTGCCACATTGAGCTGGATGGATTTCTCAAAGACAAAATGTTCCCGGTTCATGTTGGCTTCCACGTTCATCATGCCGTGCTCCTCGCAGGAAAGCATCACCGGCGCAAAAAACCGTTTTGCATAATAATGCAGGGCCTTCATCCTTCCCGCATAATCCACGGAAGCCCACGAGATCACCGGCCAGCAGTCGTTAAACTGCCAGTATACCGCACCCATGCAGCGTCCCCGGTTCCTGCGGAAATGTTCCACCCC
>CARDPF010000382.1 GCA_948960675.1 uncultured Eisenbergiella sp. | reverse complement strand
CGTCCCCAGCCTACCGGCACGCTGCCCGAGCCCATGGCTAAACTTAATGACATTGACCCGTGAATGGTAACCTTTGACTCCAATGATACCACGGGTTGCTGTCTGCACTGTTGCAATTACCGGATCCGGGCGTACTGGTCGGCGTAATTGTGCAGGCCGCTGAACATATTGTTAAGTGCAACGCCCACCTGTTTGGCAACCTCCTGGCTTGTAATGCCCGGACAGGTGATGTGAATGCCGCCCACATTGATATTGGGCTGCAGGTTCCGGTTGTTTGTGACGGCGTTTACGATATTAGAATGCTTTGTATAAGCCTCCATCTGTTCGCGGTACCGGATGAGCCCGGTTCCGGTGAGGATGTCCGGGGAGGCGCCCGTGCGCTTCACATAGGCCTCCCATTTTCTTGCGGTTTCCCATGCTTTATCGTCAGGCGGAACCGGCGTCAGTACGGTTTGGTTCGCCAAGGTTACGGCATGGGGGTTGGTGGTATCGCCGGTGAGAGGGGGCGTGCCGCCCAAGGGGGTTCCTCTGCCGGTCAGGCGCTTGTTGCGGAGAAGTTCCTGCGTCTGCAGGTGGTTGAACAGAATGCTTCCGTCGGGAATGTCCACAAATTCCGCACCGCTGTCGCCAACGGTCTTAAACCTTCCGTCCGGGAAAACCACCAGTTCCTGTCCCAGCTCCCCCACAAGGGTGGAGCCGCCGCGTTTTATGCCCCAGTCGCCCGTTACCCGGGCCAAGCCTTCCTGGTGGGCGAACCTTGCGCCGTACCGGGCACTGTTTAGGTTCATGGTATCCAGCGACGTACCCGTCGCCCCGGCGATGCCTGCAGGCAGGCCGCCCGTGGTTTCGATGTGAACCGTGATGGTGCATTCCGCTTTCTCTCCGTCAATATCTTTTAAGCCTTCATAGATCCCGCTTACATGCGCGTCCGCTTCGCCGATGGTATTGCCCAGCGTCTGGAAGCGTCCGGTTACGCCGTCGCCCTCCGGTTCTCCCAGCACATTTTGGGCGGATGTGCCCAGGACAGAGAGGGAGCCTGTCAGGCTTGCCGTGTCTGCATTGTCCGTTTCGGCATCGGTATTTTCCCCCGTGTTGCTGCCGATGGCGTTCGTTACCTTTCCCACGCCCTGTTCCAGCCGACCAAACTGGCCGATGACGCCGCTTCCGGCAGCAGGATTTTCCCCGTCTGTGTCTTCCGCGCCGCTTCCCAGCACACTGTCCGATTTTTGTTTTAGTTCGTCCAGCGCGCCGGTCAGGCTGCCGCCCGCCGCAGCGTTTCCCGTGCCGGGGGTTTCCCCTTCCGCACCGGAAGCCGCAGGCGCTGCGCCGCCGGAGATCGCGGAGGCCACGCCTTCCACGGCCTGTTTCATGCCGGTAAGTTGGGAAAGGGAATCCGTCATCCCTGCATTACCGGCGTAGATTTCTGCAAGGGTCTTGGTATAATTGTCCCTGAATGCCTGAAAAGCCTCGTCCGACATGCCCAGCACCTGTTCCACGGTGACGCCCATTTCCTCGCAGAGTTGCTTTAAGTCCGCCATAGCCTTTGCCTCGGCCTCCATGTCGGCCAATTCCTCATAGCGGCTTTTGTATTCCTCGAATCCTTTGAGGATGGTGTCCCAGTACTGTTCGGTCTGTTTGATCATGCCGTCATACTGCTTTTCGGTCTGCGCAATGAGGGCGTCGTAATGCTCGCTGATGGCGTCCATCTGTTTGTCAATGGCGTCCTGCTGTTCCTGTATCAGGTCTTTGCGTTCCTCCAGCAGGGCAATTTCTTTTTCGATGGCCTTGACCTGCTTTTCCTTTTGGAATATTTCCATTTCGGTCTCGGCATTTTTGACCTCTTCCTGCTTTTCCCGTATGGCGGCGGGGTCGTTTTGGTACTGCAGGCTCCCGTCCCGGTAAACAAGGGAGGTGCGCTGGTTTTGGGCGCGCTCCAGTTCGTATTTCTTCTGTTGTAGGTTGATTTCGTTTTCCCGCTCCTGATTGGCGTCCCGGATGGCGTCGATTTCCTCTTGGATGCCGTCTATCAGCTTTTCTTTTTGGGCAATCTGTTTGTCAATGGCATCCGCCTGCTCCTGCAGGGCATCTTTCTGACTTTCCAGAGCCTCCAGCCGGGCGTCCCGTTCCGCCTCCAGCGCATCAATGGCAGCGTCTTTTTGCTCTTCCAGTGCGTCGATGGCGGCGTCCTTTGAATCGTTTGCGGCGTCGATCTTTTTGTCATATTCCCGGGTGATGGTGCTAAACACGGATTCATAGAGGGATTTCATCCCCTGCAGGTATTCGTGCTCGTATTTTTGGTACTCGTCCAAATAACCGGACTTGTCCTTAAAGTATTGCTCGTACAGCCGCCGCAGCCGGTCCAGATATTCCTTTTCCGTGAGGGTTCCCCGGTCTTTGAGATCCTTGAGGTTTTGGAGTTCTTCTTCGAAGGCATCCAGATAGGCGTCGGCGGCCTGCGCGCCGGATTGTCCTGCGGCTTTAGTGGCCGCCTTTGTTGCTCCGCCCATAAAGCTACCGATATCAATTTCCACAGGTTTGAAGTTGGAAATGTCATTTTTGGCTTTGTTGATGGCCACCTGCATTGCGGCAAAGGCCCCGCCAACCTGAAAGGCGTTTCCGGATTCTACGGCATTATCAAACTGTGCTTTTGCCTGTGCAAGATTTGCCAGCGATTCGGTAGACACACCAGCGGCCTTGGCAAGGGTAAGCACATTTTCCACATCGGCGGAAGTGGAGATTGCCGCCGTGTTCAGAAGTACTTTTTTTAGGTAAAAGAGGGCAAGGGCCTCTGAACACTGTCCTGCCGCAACCTGCT
>CARDPF010000381.1 GCA_948960675.1 uncultured Eisenbergiella sp. | reverse complement strand
TCAGGAATCCCAGAAGAAGATGTTATCTCTCCCCATGGTTCTCCATTCCCATCTACGAAAAGCAAGTCATCATTGCTCTTTACCCTCAGTGGACAAAGGGACACACGGTTTTGTCCACTGAGGGTACCTTATTCTGAAAAACAAATTTCTGTACTTGCTGTAACTGTCTTGTCAATTTGGGCGGCAAACAAAGTTCAAAGCCATTTACTGTAGTAAAGCCAAAATATTCATCACAATTCTCCCATTTGATTTTGCTCAATTCACGACATGTGATCCCATAAAACATCATCATCTTTATTCCGATAGCCGCAAGCAAATCACATTTCTCAATATATGCCATCATTCGTTTCATATATGAATTTTTCCTCAGGCGGTTGAAAGAAATTGCATCATATAATTCAGGGTTTACAATATCTGTAGTCTTTCGGATGTAGTTAAAAAATAATCCAACCACCGTAAAATACCGCTTGGCCTTAGTCTCACTTTTATAGACAATGAACAAGGCAGAGAACACTTACACTCTCCGCCTCCTATCCTTCATTTTGCAATACACCACCGCCACCGCCGTACTCACAAACGTCGCCACAATCGCCGGCGCAATAATCCCTGCCGGATTCACGCTCCCGTACTGTTGCCTGTACGCGATCATATTCACAGGAATGAGCTGCAAAGAAGAAATATTCAAAATCAAAAACGTACACATCTCATTGCTTGCAACCCTGCCGGCCTTTCCTTCCGTCCCTCTCCCGTCACCCAGGTAAGCCGAATTCCCTCTCTCCGCTTCCAGCTTCGCCAACTCCTCCATCGCCTTCAATCCCGCAGGCGTGCAGGCCCACCCCAGCCCCATCACATTCGCAATAATATTCGTGGATATATATTCCCTCGCCACATGTCCTTTTGGAATGCGGGGAAACAGGAACGAAAGAAAGGGTTGGATCCCCCTCGTCATCCTCGCAATCAGTCCCGCCTTCTGGGCAATCTCCATCAATCCCATCCACAGCCCCATAACCCCCGCCATTGTGAGACACAAATCCACGGCTTCCTTGGCGGAATCCAGCGCGGCGTTGGATACCGCCTCAATGTTACCCGTAAATGCCCCGTACAAAATCCCTACCGCGATCATAAACGCCCAAATATAATTTAACATAAAAAACCCGCCGAATGCTTTGCACCAATATATGCCAAAGCACGGCGGGTTATGCACAGCCAGCCCGTTTGCCTGCACCGTCCCCGGTAAGGCTATTTAATCCTCAATAGCTGCTTTGCGGCTGTTGATTTTTTGAATCCGTCCCATATCAAATTTCGGCTTTCTGCCATAAGTATACAGCCCGTTTGTTTCCTGCTCCACATCATAAAGCTGGGTGTAGCAGAAAGCAAACATATGCGGATTATCCAACAGGGCGTCCGTCAATCCCTGGTACCTTGCGAAAAACTCTTCCTCCGTCGCAGGTCCGTTGCCATAACCCCAGCTGTTCTCGTTTTCGCCCTCCACATCCCATTTAATGCCGCCGTATTCACTGATAAACACAGGAACATTGCGCACCGGCGTCTGTCTGGCCGGATGGTTATCCTGCAGTTTTCCTCCCTGGGAAAATTCCGCGTAAGTCCCGGCAAATTTTTCCGGATCCTGCTCATAATCGTGCAAGTCATAAATATCCGTTATCACATGGTAATTGCCGCTGGTATCAATACACGGACGCGTCGTGTCAAACAGCTTCGTCATCCGGTATGTGATGGCAAGCAGATCATCATCCTGCCTGCGTCCCGCATAATCCCATGTCTCGTTGAACGGGCACCAGCCCACGATCGCAGGGTGGTTAAAGTCCCTGGAAAGGGCTTCCATCCATTCCGGCAAAAAGTGCTTTAAGCCATCCGGCGCACTGACATCCAACCCCCAGTTTCCCTGCTCCCCCCAGACCAGATATCCCATTTTGTCACAATGGTACAAAAACCTGGGTTCAAATACCTTCTGGTGCAGGCGTGCGCCGTTAAAGCCCGCATCCAGGGACATCTGAATATCCTGTACCAGCGCTTCCTCGCTGGGCGCCGTATAAATCCCGTCCGGATAAAATCCCTGATCCAGCACCAAACGCTGGAAAACGGATTTTCCGTTGATTAAAAAACGTTCCCCCTCCAGTTTGATTTCCCGCATGCCAAAATAGCTGTCCACACGGTCTTTACCGAAGCAAAGCTTCAAATCATAAAGCCTGCCGTTGCCTGCCTCCCACAGTTCGACCCGGGAAAGGGGAATGGTCAGGACAGCGTTGCCTGCACACACCTTTGCCCGCGCGCTGCCACAGCTTTTTCCTTCGTAAAAGGCCTCTGCCTCCAGCTCCCCGTCCCCTTTTGTCACCGCTTTGACAGTGAGCGTGCCGTCCGCGATATTCGGGTAATACTGCACGTTTACAATATAATTCTCCGGTACAAACTCCATCCATACCGTCTGCCAGATTCCGGTAGTCCGCGTGTAATCACACCCGTTGGAATAAAACAGGCTCGCCTGCTTGCCCTTTGGCTGCCTGCCGCTTCTCGTATCGTCCCTGGCGTAAACGGTCAGCCTGTTCTCCCCCTCTACCGCCAGCGCCGTGATATCCAGGCAAAAAGAGGTATAACCGCCCTGATGTCTCCCGGCCTCCTTTCCGTTCACCCACACGCGGCACGCATAGTCCACCGCACCAAAATGAAGCAGGACCCGGCCCGCCAGCTGTTCTTTGGTCAGTGCCACCCTCTTCTGATACCACACTGCCGCCATAAAATCCTTGTAGCCAATGCCGCTCAGGTCGCTTTCCGGACAAAACGGCACCGTGATTTTGCGTTCAAAACCGTCCTG
>CARDPF010000380.1 GCA_948960675.1 uncultured Eisenbergiella sp. | reverse complement strand
CGAGATCTACACTCTTTCCCTACACGACGCTCTTCCGATCTATAGACCTGCGAAACTAACTTAGCCATGTGCCCTCTCCTATTTCCTTTAATGTCTCATCGATGAGCATGTTCTGCTTTTGCGCATCCATGGAAGCGGCGGCAACCTTCCCCGCCATGACGGAAGCGATGGCGATCATTTCCTTCTTCACCTCGTCGGCCGCCTTCTTCTTTTCCAGTTCCGCTTCCACATTCGCCCGCTCTATGATTCTGGCCGCTTCTTCCTTCGCTTCCGCAACGATTTTAGCCTCGTTGGCAAGCGCCTTTTTTCTGGCGGCAGCCAGAATTTCGTCGGCTTCCTTCCCCACGCCGGAAAGCTTTGCCTCGTACTCTTCTTTCAGCTTGGCGGCTTCCTCCTCCTTTGTCTTTGCGTTTTCCAGTTCACCCGCTATTTTCTCCTGCCTTCCCTGCAAAAACTTCCTTGCAGGATTAAACAGAAAATAGGACAGACAGAAAAACAGGACAAAAACCGCTATAATCGTAAGTGTGGCGTCTGCCAAAAGCTGGAAGTCCAAATCAAATAACCTGGGTTCCATCTGCGCTCCAAGCAGTACCGTCCCTAATATATGCAAGATTTACGCCTCCTTCCTTTCTTCCTGGTCAGAGCCAGGCGCCTGGCCCTTATAGAGGCATCTTACGGCAGCAAAGGCTTTACGAACAGCAGAAGCATCGCAATCAACAGACCGTACAGACCTGTCGTCTCCGCCACAGCCTGTCCTAAAAGCATGGTGGACGTGACATCGGACTTTGCACCGGGATTACGTCCCACTGCCGCCGCCGCATGACCCGCCGCGATACCCTGGCCAACACCGGGTCCGATACCTGCGATAACCGCAAGGCCAGCGCCGATTGCCGAACAACCTAAGATAAAGTTTTCATTGAAATCCATGTAAATCCTCCATTCCGCCGCCCCTTATGCGGCGCATTTTTGATAAAAGTATGTTGCCTTACCGGCAGAAAAGCCCCTCTGCCACAGGGTTGATCCGGGAACAGGCAAACCGCCCCAAAATCAGTTATCCCCGACTGCGTCGGAAATATATGTCATCGTGAGCATGCAGAACACGTAAGTCTGAATGGCCCCCGAAAACAAATCGAAGTAGACGTGCAGGACAGCAGGCCATCCGATTGCAATCACCCGCAAAAGCCCATAGACTAATGCCATCATGACAACACCGGAAAGCACGTTGGCAAACAGACGCAGCGACAAAGAAATCGGCACCGCGACATAACCGATGATATTGATCGGCGCCCAGATTGGCCACGGGTCGCACAAATCCGCCAGTACGCCTTTGACTTTCTTGTACTTAAATTTGTTAAAATGAATCAGGACAAACGTCAAAAGTCCCAGCGGCAGCGTCACGCCGTAATCGGCAGTCGGCGGTCTTAAACCGAACAGCCCGGAAAAATTGCTGATCAGAATGAATATGAAAATCGTTCCGATGTAGTTTGCAAATTTTGCGGCGCTCTTTCCCATCGTGCCTTTGATCATGTTGTCGAGCATTTCCACGACCAATTCCACAATGTTCTGGAAAAACCCGGGCACCTCCGTCGCGCGCTTCATCGCTGCGTTGGCCGCTATGGCAAAGCCGATAATGACCAGCAGCACGATCAGCAGACAAATATGCGTCGTCGTGATCCACACCGTATGCCCGAAAAATTTGTACGGGAATACGCCGTGTACCATAAAATCAATGTCGGCAGATCCTCCGAGCCAGATTCCATTTGGCATGGTTTCACCTCCTCTTCTCAATAAATTTATGGACGGCAGGCTGCATATATGCCGCCGCCTTCATTCCCATAAGTCCCAGAAAAGCGGTGAGCGGGTTTGCCCATTTGGTGACCATGAGAATCCCGAACACGACGACGAAAACGCCGTAACGCATCCAGTTCCTCACCGTCAGGTATTTCGATGCGCCATCCCCCAAATCCAGCGCGGTATCCAGTACTTTCCACATATGGAAAATACCGGCCGCCGCCAGCAGGCAGCCGACCACAATGCCGAGACTGCAGCCCGCCTTATCTTTCACAAACCAGACGGTAAACAGTTCGCACAATACCCCCCAGATTCCGATTCCCAGCCACAATTCCTTCACCGTAGCATCCAATCCGCCAAAAAAATGTCTCATCCTTCCCTGTCCTTCTTCCCGTAAACCTGCCTCGCCAGACGGTACACACTCCCAAACCCGGCCAGGGCGCCGACAAAAAAGAATACTACGGTAAAAAAGGAAGTCCCAAGCTTTTGATCCAGCCAATAACCGGCCGCAAACAGCAGGGCGATGGGCACCAGCATCGTAATCGCAAACTGCGAAACCAGCGCAAGGCTCTGCAATACGGTTCTGTCATAAGGCTTTCCCGCCATGGATATCCTCCTCTCTGCAAATACCCGGAATCCCTCCGTCCAAACGGGTTCATTCAATGTTTTTCCCCTTCCCCTTGGGCCCGCTTACAAAGCAAGCCCCCCGGAACACGGAACTCATATTATTTATCGGCATATTCTGTCAAACCGATAACAAATATTCTAACAGTTTTCCCCAAAAATGTCTACCTCTCATTCCACTTTTTAGCAGGATCTTAGTAACAGCCGTGTAACAGTTCAGACAAGCCTGCCCTGTTTGGGCATCCTCCCATTAAAATCGCTGCGCGATGGGGCGGATGCTTGCCACCACCACATATTCCCACGGTCTGCGCAGTAAATGCGCGAACCTGTCTGAACTGTTACACAGCCGTTACTATTTCACGGGCAATGTCATGATGTTGGGGCCAAAAAGTATTTTAGATCGGAAGAGCACACGTCTGAACTCCAGTCACACAACAGC
>CARDPF010000379.1 GCA_948960675.1 uncultured Eisenbergiella sp. | reverse complement strand
CCTGCAAGCATATCCAGCGCCTGCTGCCCGTCATAGGCGCATAGTACCCGGTATCCCTCTTTCTCCAAAAGAATTGCGATTGCGCGCACAATTTCCCTGTCATCGTCTACTACCAGCACACATTCTTTCATCGTCCTGCTCCTTTATCTTTATCAACCCCTGACCGGTTGACGCTTTTATCTTATCCCTAAAATCTTACAAAGCATGCCATGGATATCTTACAGGTTTCTTACAATAGGCAAAAGCCCCGCAGCAAGCTGCGGGGCACCGGTTTTTCCTGTTTTTTCAATCTTTATTCTTCATATCCGTTGGGATTGTTGGACTGCCACCTCCAGGAATCCTCACACATCTCCCGGATGCCGTATTCCGCCTCCCAGCCAAGCTCTTCCTTTGCCTTGGACGCGTCGGAATAACAGGTGGCAATATCGCCGGGACGGCGCGCCTTGATCACATACGGGATCTTCACACCGTTGGCTTCCTCGAAATTCTTCACGATATCCAGCACACTGTAACCTTTTCCGGTTCCCAGATTGTAAATGCTTAAGCCGGAACGATCCTCTATCTTCTTTAACGCCTTCACATGCCCCCGCGCCAAATCCACCACATGGATATAGTCCCTCACGCCGGTTCCGTCCGGTGTGTCATAATCATTCCCAAACACGCCCAATTCTTTAAGTTTGCCCACCGCCACCTGCGTCACATAGGGCATCAGGTTGTTGGGAATGCCGTTGGGATTTTCCCCGATGGTACCGCTCTTATGCGCGCCGATGGGGTTGAAGTAACGCAGCAGCACCACGTTCCATTCCGGATCCGCTTTTTGGATGTCGGACAAAATCTGTTCCAGCATGGATTTGGTCCAGCCGTAAGGGTTGGTGCACTGCCCTTTGGGGCATTCTTCCGTGATGGGAATGACCGCCGGATCCCCGTACACGGTGGCGGAAGAGGAGAAAATAATATTCTTCACGCCATGCCTGCGCATCACATCCACCAGGGTCAGCGTACCCGCTATGTTATTCTCATAATATTCCCAGGGTTTTGACACGGATTCCCCCACCGCTTTCAATCCCGCAAAATGGATACAGGAATCAATCTTTTCCTTTTCAAAAACAGCGTTAAGCGCATCCCGGTCCAAAATGTCCGCTTTATAAAACGGTACCTTTTTTCCCGTAATCTTCTCCACCCTTTCAAGGGATTTCTCGCTGGAATTGCACAGGTTATCCAAAACCACCACTTCGTATCCCGCGTTTTGTAATTCCACAACCGTATGGCTGCCGATATACCCGGCCCCGCCCGTCACTAAAATTGCCATGCTAGCCTCCCTGCCCGCTTATAGCGGGCGTAAATCGCAAACGCTTCGCTTTTTACCCGTATCGCCGTTTCCGCAATGCCACAACCGTTCCCGCAATGCCGCACGGCCCAGGCCTGCTACGCTGCCGTTGTTTTACCACAGAACATCCGGATATACACCGTCCGCTTTCAGCTTCGCAATGGATTCCATCACATACGGCTTATCTTCCTTATACGTTACGCCAAACCACTTATCTGCGGAATGCAGCACCTCCACGGTAGCTTTGCCGGATTTTAACATTTTATCCACTTCAATGGGCAAAAAGCACTCGGCCTTTAACGGATTTTTTTCCACTTCCTCTGCAAAGAACCGCTCCACAGCTGCGCCCAGTTCCCCCAATATGCTGGGGGAAAAGGCCCACATGTTCATGGAAACCGGCGTATCCAGCGAAAGCGCCGTCCACGTCGCCCCATCGTCCTCCGTAAATGCGGCCCCGTCTGCGGTGCGCACGATTTTGGTCCGCTCCGCAATCTCCTGCAGAAAACCCTCCGGATCCGTCACGCAGACCCCCCGCGCGACAGATCCGTTTTCCGTCAGGGTGTTCCCCAACCGGTAGCCCACCATCGCGTAACGGAACTTTTCGTCATCCTCGTGGGTGGTCAGGAAACGGTATAATTCCTCATACGCGCTCCTGCCGTAGTAGTCGTCCGCATTGATCACCGCAAAGGGCTCCTTCACCACGTCTTGGCAACACAAAATTGCATGGGCCGTCCCCCAGGGTTTTACGCGCCCCTGCGGAACCGCAAACCCTTCCGGCACCCGGTCCAACTCCTGATAAACATATTCCACTGCAATATGTTTACTCACGGCATCCCCGACGCACTCCTTAAAATCTTTTTCGTTTTCCTTTTTGATGATGAAAACGACCTTGCCAAAGCCCGCCCTCACCGCATCATAAATGGAAAAATCAATGATCTTGTGCCCCTTGTCATCCACGGGGTCGATCTGCTTTAGCCCGCCGTAACGGCTTCCCATTCCCGCTGCCAAAATTACCAGTGTCGGCTTATCCATCTGTTCCCTCCTATCTTAGCCCATCGGCCATCCCAAAACAATCCCTTCTTGTTATGCATACCTGTCAAAATGTTAACTATCAAAGCCCCCTCCCGGCTGTCTGGCCCGCCGCAGGTTTCCCCTGCCCCGTAACAGGGAGGCTGCAAGCAAGCTTGCCCATACATCCGGCTGCCGGTCGGGACTTTCATACTAAAGATCCAATAAACCGGCAATATCGGAAAAGTTGATATACAGATCATCGAAGATGTTCACCTTGATGATTGCATCAAAGGAGTATGGAATACTTACAATATTACTCTCAAAGAAATTTACCGTAACTGTCTTTCTACGGGGATCAACAATCCAATACTCACGCACGCCATAATTACGGTAATAATACCCTCAGTGGACAAAGGGTATAGTTTACGGATATAATCGTCTGACGGATTACCGGAAGAAACAATTTCAATGATAAAATCGGGTGAGCCATTGCAACGCTTTCCATCCAGCTTATCTTTGTCACAGATAACCATAATGTCAGGCTGC
>CARDPF010000378.1 GCA_948960675.1 uncultured Eisenbergiella sp. | reverse complement strand
AATATAATAGTTGGAGAGAATGGAGAGGGCAAGGGTGACACAGTAGAGGCCGCCCTGTCCCTTTTCCACCAGACGTTCCAATCCCAGCAAAATCAGGGGGGCTAAAAACAGGCAGTCCATCCACATGACATTCCAGTTGTAGGCGGCCACAAAGCCGGACATGGCATAAAAAAGGGAAAACAGCACAATGGCGTAATGTCTGGTGGAAAACTGTTCCTTTAAGTAATAGGCAAACGTAAAACCGCACAGACCGATTTTGAATACCACCATGTAACTCATGAATTCGATGAGAAAACGGGCAGGGAGCAGCAGCATCAGCCAGTTAAAGGGACTTGCGCTATAGTAAACGTACAGCGCAAGGTAGTTGGCGCCCATGCCGGTGTTGCGGGAGTAAAAAAGGGAATCCCCTGCGCGCACCTTGCGGAGAAACTCTTCCAAGAAAGGCACGTATTGGTGATACATATCCGAATGCATGAAACTCTGGTCGCCGAAGGGAAAAATTTTATTTCCGATAAAAATGGCCATCATGCAGAGAAAAGGCAGCAAAAAAGAATAAAAGCAAATTTTATTATCCGCTGCAAAGCCGCGCAGACGGGCCGGTATATGCAAAAACTTTTTTTTCATTTTAACCTTCCTGCCCGCCATAGCGGGCGTAAATTCACGGTTGAAAAACTGTCGCATATGGTTTTTCAACCTAACCTTCCTGCCCGCCGCCATGGCGGGCGTCCAATCTTTTAACGATCCATCAGTAGATAGTATTGCAGGGTGTGGTAGTCATGCAGGGCATCCTTTTGTGCCTTGGCGTCGGATAAAGTGCCGTCGGCAAGCTGCACATGGCTGGCGCAGACCACCGGGATCCGGGCCTGCAGATCCGCAAGGAAACGAAAGTAAGCCGGTTGGGGAAGCCCTGCGGCCGCAAGGGTCTGTACCGCCAGATAGTTGGCGCTGCTTTCCACGCCGCTTTGGCTGTCGATGGGAAAGTTGGCCCAGATGAAAAAGGGCACCTGATAGCGCAGCGTCTTTTCCTCTTCGCTCAGGGTTTCACAGCTTTTTTGATGCAGTTTTAAGACCGGATTTACAACCGAATCCGTGGGCTGGTGGTCGCCGAAAAATACGAGGACGGTTTTTTCTTCCTGTGCCGAAAAATAGCCGACCAATTCTTCGATTGCTATATCCGAGAGTTTGAGCAGTGACAAATAGGCGGACAGCAGCTTGGAGTCGGTACCGTCCACCGTGACATCCGGGGAAAAATTGTCATAATCCCTCCAATCGCTGTAAGAGGAGTGGTTTTGCATGGTCACATTAAATAGAAACAGCGGCTGCCCCTGGGGCTTATTTTCATAAACCTGTATGATTTTTTCGTAGTCGCCACTATCGCTGACATATTTGCGTACCAGGGGGGCATCTTTATAATATTCCTGAAAATGCATTTCGTCAAATCCTAAATGCGGGTATACGGTATCCCGGTCCCAGCCCCCGGCCCGGTAAGGGTGCATGGCTACGGTATGGTAGCCCAGGGAAGATAAGTGTGAGGCCAGGGAGGGCTGGTCATCCTTGATATATTGCTGGTAGGGAATGCTGCCGTAGGGTAAAAATGCCATGGAATGTCCGGTCAGGTATTCAAATTCCGTGTTTGCGGTGTTTCCGCCCTTGACGGAAACGGCCAGATTCCCGGAAACGGTGTTTGCATGTCCGGCAAGGAGACTGTGTAAAAAAGGCATGTAATCTGTGTTGGTGGTAAAATCCCCCAAAATGGCCGGGTCGGAAAAGGCCTCGTTCATGATCACGATAATGTTGGGCTTGTCGTCCGGCGCGGGTGCATCGGACTGGTAGGAAGCAAGAAGCCCTTCGGCCTGCTTTTTGCCGTAGCTTTTGGGTTTATCGACGGATAGATACTGCAATTCCATGATAAAGGCAGTTACGGTACCGTTTTTGTATTGGATAGTGGTGGGGGTAAAAAGCTTATCGTAGAGCCGCAGCTTTGTCTGTACGATTTCCTCGTTGTGCAGCATTTTGGCATACCCGAAAAGAAACAGCCCGGTAAAAAGCCCGAGGGCCAGACGCATGCCCGCTCTTTTGCTTCTAAGCCGGGATGTAAGGGACGGATTTTTGCCGGATGGCGTGTGCTTCTCGGCGGACTGCGCGGCAGCTTTTACAGCGCGCATGCGGCTTATGCACAGGAAAAGCTCCGCAGCCACAAGGATGAGAAAGCCCAGCAGGACCCGGATGGCCGCAGGATCCAGACGGTATTCATAGTTGTCTGCCACGCTGGCGGCGGTGCTGATGGAGAGAATGTCCCAGGGCTGGATGGGAGCGCCCCGAAACTCCAAAACATAATAATTTGCCAGCCCGAAAACACCACAAAAAACAGTCTGCAAAAGCAGCGCGGCATGAATACGCCCGGTGACGGCGGTCAAAAACAGGGCCATGGCCCAAAACAACAGAATGTTCATCATTTGGATGCGGAACTCCATGGTTTCCATGGGATTGTGGGTATAACCCTCCATCAGGTAAAAATTGAGAATGGGGATGAGCAGCAGGCAGACAAAGAAAATCCCGCCGTGCAGCCGGTCAGTAAGCTTCTTCATCAAAACAAAACCTTCTTTCTGTCACGTAAAACTTGTATGGCGGCGTCACGGTTTTGTACAGCCTGTGCGGAAAACGTACAGGCCGATTGGGACGCTTACCGCCTTTTACCATAAAAACCGGATTAGCCAAGACCAACCTTGTACCATCATAGTAAGAGTGGGGAGAATTGTCAAGGGTGGATTTGCGGCGGCCAGGAGATTCGGCTACAGCCTGGCCACAATGCCACTTAGTTAAGCAACGGATTTTGGGAGGCGTGCCGACGGGCGGGGAAGGCGGATCCTTTTGCAGGCCGGACACC
>CARDPF010000377.1 GCA_948960675.1 uncultured Eisenbergiella sp. | reverse complement strand
TACCCTATATGGGTGAAGGACGCAGGTACTTGCAGCCGTTACCGGCCTGTGCAGGCAGGGGCGGCATCCATCATTCCAGCGGTTTTCATGAGGCGGCTGGAAAAACCGGAGGTTACGGATGAAGCAGGAAGAGTTGGAACAATACATTGATACATACGGCAGGGAATTGTATTCCTTTTGCCGCTATGTGACCCGCGACAGGCAGGAGGCGGACGATTTATATCAGGATACTTTTTTGAAAATGTGCGAGAGCAGGGAAAAGCTGGTGATCCGGAAAAATCCCAAAGGCTTTTTGATGGCCGTTTCGGTCAACCTGTACAGAAACCGGAAAAGAAAACTGGCGGGACGGCAGAAGATTGCGGAAATGCAGTTATACTGTGAAGAACTGGACACCGGCCTTGCTTCCGAAGCATGCACAGTGGAGGAAGCGGTGGTAAATAAGGAAAAGTGCAGGATGCTTGCAGAGGCAGTAAAGCAATTGCCGGACAAATACCGGATTCCGGTTTTGCTTTTTTACATGGAAGAAATCCCGCAGGCAGAAATCGCGGACATCCTAAAGGTTGTGGAGGGAACCGTAAAAAGCCGGATATGCAGGGCAAAAAAGATCCTGAGACAGAAGCTGGAGGATATGGATTATGAAAAATAATTTTGACGATCTGTTAAGGGAAGCGCTTGTGCCGACAGACGAACCAAAGGAAACGTTAAACCGTTGTATTTTGCAGCAGGCAAAAAAGATGCAGGAACCGGATGCGGCAGCAGGCCGGTTTGGGACAAAGGCCCGCAAAGGCGGGCAGATAGGAGCAGGAATGAAAAAGAAGAAAACCGTAAGAAAGAAATTCCCGGCGGCGGCCATGATTGCCGTCGGGGTGCTGGCCCTTGGCTCTGTGACCGCAGTTGCCGCTTACCGGTATTTAAGTCCGGGACAGATTGCGGCACAGGTGAAGGATCAAAAGCTGGGGGAAGCGTTTGCCGGGGAAGACGCGTTGCTTATGCATGAGACGCAGGAGAGCAACGGATACCGGATTACGCTGCTTGGCAGTGTGGCGGGGAAAAATATCAGCCAGTATTTGGAGGTGGATGACCAGGAGCTTTCGGAAGATGACAGGATATATACCATTGTGGCCATTGAACATGCGGACGGGACGCCCATGCCGGATTCTTCTTCTGCGGAATACGGGGAGGAAAGCTTTTATGTTTCCCATTATATTAGGGGGCTGGATCCTGCAAAATATAGTCTGATGCGGATGGGAGGCAGCTATTCGGAAATTGTCAAGGATGGGGTGCAGTACAGGCTTTTGGTCATGGATAACCTGGAAATGTTTGCGGACAGGGGGATTTATGTGGGAGTGAGCAGCGGCGTGTTTTACGACACGGAGGCATACCGGTACGATGAAGGAACGGGGGAAATGAGCCCGAATGAAGCGTACGACGGGGTAAACGCCCTGTTTGTACTGCCCCTGGATCCAAAAAGGGCAGACCCGGAGGCGGCAGCCGCCTATTTGGAGGAATTGGAAAAAGAAGAGGATGCGCCGCAACAGCCGCAGGAAATGGACGGGACGGATCTTTTGGTGGAAGAGTTCATCGCAAAACTAACACCGGAAAATATCGACACCTATGCCGTGCCGTTGGAAGCTACCAGACAGATCTGTAAGGCGGATGCAAACGGGGATTACCCTTACGCCTGGAAACTGGAGGATGGTTCCGGCGCGGACGGCGTAATCTTTATGGATGATTCGGGTGTCAGCATAGGGGAACGCCGGATATGCGGATATACCTATTCGGAAAACGGTTTGGAAGATTTAAAAATCGAGACCTATATGCTGCGGGAGGACAATACGGTAGAGTACGTGGTCTATGTGCCCATTCGTAACAGTTCAGCCTTCGGCTAAACTGTTACGCCCATTCTTCCTTAAGGCTGCTTTCGTTTTTGGGTGAAAAACCAGCCGGTAAAAAGCAGGGCGGTTCCGGCCGCAGCGTAAATGCCGCCGGCGGCCATAAAGCAAGTGGTGTCGATATACATGCTGCGGCCAAGAAACCGGTTTGTAACCGGCAGGGTAAAAAACCTGCAGCAGGCGGGCAGCAAAACGCCCGTGACGATTCCGCAGGCGGCGGCAGGGATTCCCACGGCCTTTGTCCATAAGGGAAAACCGCCGCTAAGGTACAAAAGCCGGACGGCCAGCAGCAGAAGGCAGGTCAGGCATAAAAGCCGCAATACAGGGGAAGTGAGCGCACCGTACAAAAGGAGAATCGGGCGGGCATGCGCAACCAGGGAGGAAGAAGGAAGGGTATTTAAGATGGCGCAGGCTTCCCACTGGGCTTCCTGCAATCTTGCAAGAAACTGTATACGCAGGCTGTCGTCCGCCTGAAACTGCAGGCCTTCTTCCACCGTGCGCAGAATGTCCCGGTTCATTTTTTCAAAATGTGCCGTACAATCCGGGGGCTGCCAGTCCCCGTTTTGGGCAAAGCAGACAAGGGCATCCAGGTATTGGCGGACAACGGCGTTAAGCTGTGCGTGCCGTTCCGTCATTTCCTGCAGGGTAAGGCCGGTGTCGGCCGCCATATCCGGAAAATACCCATGGATCACATCGTTGGTGCGCAGGGCTATTGCACGGCCGATATATGCCTCGCGAATCAGGCCGGTACAGACCGGTTTTGTACACACGGACAGGCCAAACAGAAAGAAAAGCAAAAACAGCAGAAAAGAACCAAGCGCCAGCCTGCAGGATTTTTTTTGATTCTCCATAACATTCCTCCCAACAAAGTCAGATTTGCCAATTCCCATTCTACCATGGATGCTTTACACATGCAACGGACCAAGCAGCCGTTCACACGGAAATCCATTTTGCGTAAGGGGAGAGGCAGGGACGGCTTTGCGGCAGCCTGCTGGGGGCGCATGGCCATT
>CARDPF010000376.1 GCA_948960675.1 uncultured Eisenbergiella sp. | reverse complement strand
AAGAACCATCATGTATGAAGGGGGTTTACTTATGGAGGGCATGCACACATGCGGCCCTGCCGCATGGTGCGTGTACGGACTGCGCAGCGAGTGCGCAGTCCTGCTTGTAGGTTTTGGTACTTTTATAGTAAACCGGCATGCGCCATTGTTGGCGCGCCACTACGCATGAAAGCCGGTTGCTACGCGCTTGCGCGCTTGCGCAGCCGACTGTAATGGAATGTACTACAAATGAATAAAAATTGCAAGCCCGCATATTTGGCATGCAAGCGTCATATAAATATTTTGTTGTGGCTTGGGGCACAAGAATGGGGATTTGCTGCATTTTGTGGGTATCACAGGGCAGTCCCCTAATATGCTGACAGGGCAGGTTCATCTGGACTGTTATACTAAATATGACGTCTTTGTGTTAATTTTTTGTAAACTTGTTTGATTGCCCCAAAAGCTGTGTTATAATGAAAAACATTAGAAAGAGTGAGGCATCGTATCATGGAAGTAATATGGGACGCGGACAGCCAGATCGAGACATGGCAGGAAGTAACGCTGGTTTATAACGCCGCATTGAAACAAATCAATACCAAGCTGGAGATATTAAATGACGAATTCCAGCATGTACATCAGTATAACCCGATTGAACATATCAAATCCAGAATGAAGACGCCGGAAAGTATTGTCAAAAAGCTTAAGCGCCATGGTTATGAATCGGATATTGAAAATATGGTCAAGTATGTCAATGATATTGCGGGAATCCGGATTATCTGTTCTTTTACGTCCGATATCTACCGGATTGCGGAGATGATCCGCCTGCAGAATGACATCCATGTCATTGCGGTCAAAGACTATATCCGCAATCCCAAGAAGAGCGGATACAAAAGCTACCATATGCTTGTGACGGTTCCCGTGTTTTTATCCGACAGGACGGTGGAAGTGAAGGTGGAGATTCAGATCCGGACGGTGGCGATGGATTTCTGGGCGAGTTTGGAACACAAGATCAATTACAAATTCGAGGGAAACGCGCCGGAGCATGTGAAAAGCGAACTGATCGAATGTTCCGAGATGGTATCGAGGCTGGACGACAGGATGCAACGGCTCAATGAGGAAATCAAGGCGCACGAAAAGGCAGCGGCAGCCGGTTGCGGTAGGTAAAACCTTATCATGGATACAGGAGGTAACGGCAGCTGTCGAAGGGGAGGCACAAAACGATGGGGAAGATGCGCACGATGTTGGTTGGTTCCATGGAAAAAGTATTTCCGGAAAAGGAACTTGTGGCGGCCCGGATGCAGGGAGGGGAAGCGCTTTTAGGGGAGCGCTTCAATTTTCAATGGGCGTACTTCTGGGAGGGCGCGCCCGAATGGGCGCAGGTTGAGGTTTCGTGTGCATTGGAGGGGGTGTCCGTCAGGACAGTGGAGTTAGAGCCTGCGGAATATGTATGTCCTAAGGACAGGGATGATAACTATCTGCGTACAGAAGCCGGACTTTTTCCGGATATTTTAAAACCGTTGGAAGAATCCGTCAGGCTGTATGGGGGACAATGGCGTGCGCTCTGGATCAGTATTGACACGAAAGAAGAAGCGCCGGGGGAATATCCGGTGACGCTGCGTCTTTGTGTGCAGGGGGAGGTGGTGGCGGAGGAGACGTTTTACTTCTTGCTTTTACCGGGAAGGCTGCCAAAGCAGGAGCTTCTCTTTACCCAGTGGATGCATACGGACTGTATTGCGCAGCAATACCAGACGGAGGTTTTTTCCGAACGTTGGTGGGAACTGGTGGAAGACTACGTGCGCTTTGCACAAGAGCACGGTATCAATATGCTGCTGACGCCGTTGTTTACCCCGCCGCTGGATACGCTGCCGGGGACGGAACGCCTTACGGTGCAGCTGGTGGATGTGGAAGCACAAAAAGACGGCTGGCGTTTTGGCTTTGAAAAGCTGGGGCGCTGGAGCGCCATGTGCAGGCGCTGCAAAATCCGTTGTTTGGAGGCCAGCCACCTGTTTACCCAGTGGGGGGCGGCGCACGCGCCGAAGGTGATGGCCAGGGTGGACGGTGAGGTCAGGCGGGTTTTCGGTTGGGAGACGGATGCGGACGGGGAAGCGTATACCGCATTTCTGGAGGCGTTTCTGCCTGCGTTGACAGATTTTTTGCGCAGTGAGGGATGGGAGGGCAGGGTATATTTTCATGTGTCCGACGAGCCCTCGAGTGAGCATCTTGGGCATTACGGCAGGCTTGCGGAGAGGATCCGTGCACTGACGGAGGGGTTTCCCAGGATGGATGCCATTTCGGATTATGCTTTCTATGAAAAAGGGATGGTGGAAGTGCCGGTGTGCGCCACCAATCATATCGCGCCGTTTTTGGAACATGGGATACCGAACCTGTGGGCGTATTATTGCTGTGCACAGGCCAAGGGGGTGAGCAACCGGTTCCTGGCGATGCCCGGCGCCCGTAACCGCTGCATCGGCCTGCAATTGTACGATGCCCGGATTGCAGGGTTTTTGCACTGGGGCCATAACTTCTGGATGACCCAGTTTGCCACCAGGGCAGTGGATCCCTTCCGGGAGAGCGACGCTGGCGGTGCGTTTCCGGCAGGGGACGCCTTTAGCGTATATCCGGGGGAGCGGGGGCCGATTGCGTCGGTGGGGCTGGAGTTGTTTTTGGAGGCCCTGCAGGATTTGCGGGCATTATGTCTGGCGGAAACCCTGGCAGGCAGGGAACAGGTGGAAGCCTTGTATGCGCAGGTTTCCTACCGGGATTTTGCATGCAGTGCAACAAGTGCCGCAGAGGTGCTGGCCCTGCGGGAACGGGTGAACCGGCTTATTCAGGAGAAGCTTTCGCACATTGCGGCAGGCTGAAACACCGGGAAGCCAAAAGGATGGCGGCGGCGAGGGGCGTCTTTTGCAATGGCCGGCAGGAGGGCGCAG
>CARDPF010000375.1 GCA_948960675.1 uncultured Eisenbergiella sp. | reverse complement strand
TCGGTGGTCATATCGTTGCCGATCATCAGGCTGTTTTCGGCCCGCAGCGCCCGGGCTTTTAAGAGGGCGTCGAAAAAGCGGGTATCCGGTTTGCGGCAGCCATAATCCGAGGAGATATAGATGCCGTCAAAATAGTTTTTCAATCCCAGAAGGCGCAGTTCATAGGCGGTGAACACGCGCTGGGCGTTACTTAACAGCCATAGCCGGTGTCCGTCCTTTTTCAACTCGGACAGGGCTTCTTTGACGCCAGGGTACAGCCGGATATAGTCCGTGGACAGGATGCGGAAAAACTGGGCCGCATTCCTTCCCAGTTCCTGCGCTTTTTTGGTAATTCCTTTTTGCTCGAACAGTGCCGTAAAGATTTTATCGACCTGCAGTTCCGGAAAGCAGCCGTAGGAGGGGCCGCCTTCCGGGAGCAGTTCTTCCACGATTTGCATATAAGCAGCCCGCAGCTGCTCGGTGGTATAGATTGCGCCGTAAAAACCGTAATAAGCGGCGGTTTTTTCCCAAACTTCCCACATATTTTCATCCGTGTGGATGTCTACCAGTGTTCCGTACAAATCAAAAATCAAATCGTAATACTTCATACAGCACCTCTTTCGTAATGATTCCCGCAGGCACAGGATCTTATTGTTTGGCCTGCGGCATGCGCATCCGAAACAGCTGGTGGGAAAGCTGTTTGGCGTTAAACGGAAACAGGGGGTAAAGGTAGCTTTGCCTGCTTACCGTGCGGTTGGAGGCAATGCTGGCCAGCAGGATTGCCACTCCGGCGATATACCCCCAGACACCGAAAATGGCCGTCAGTATCAGGTTGAGAATCCGCATAAACTTGAGGGCGTATCCCATTTCCAGGCTGTTTTGTGTGTAATTTGCCACCGCCACAAAGGCCATATATAGCATAACCTCGGAGTTAAACCACCCGCTTTTGACCGAAAATTCCCCCAATACCAGCGCGGCCATGACGGAAAGGGGGGTACTGAGCATGTTGGGCGTATTGACAGCGGCGAGTTTTAAGCCGTCCACCGCCAGTTCCAGTATCAGAAGCTGCCAGATCAGGGGGATATTCACCGTGTCCTGCACCATGATAAAGGAAAACCCTTCCGGGATCCATTGCGGGTATTCCATCAGCAAAAGGAAGGTGGGGGTCAAAAAGTAGGTTAAAATCGCAATCAGTATACGGGACAGGCGCAGATAAGTCCCCGTGACGGGAGGGAAATAATAGTCGTCCGCTTCCTCCACCACATCGAAAAAGGAGGTTGGTGTGATCATAACGGAAGGGGAATTGTCCACCAGAATGATGATATTGCCTTCCAGTACCTGGGCCGCTGCGGTGTCGGGCCGTTCGGAATATTTAAATTTGGGGAAGGGGTTGAACCATTTCCCCTGATAGAGGCATTCAGCCAGGCTTTCCTGGTTTAGGCTCAAGGCATCTATTTGCAGGCTGTTGATACGCTCCCTGATTTTTTGCAGGAAATTTTGGTCCACCCGGTCCTGCATATAGCATAAGACAATGTCTGTCCGGGACGAACTGCCTGCCTGAAGCATTTCCATGCGCAACTGTGGGCTGCGGATCCGTCTGCGGATCAGCGCCGTGTTAAAAACAATGGTTTCCACAAAGCCGTCCTTGGAACCACGCATGACCTTATCCTTTTCCGGTTCCGAAACGCCCCGGGCCGGATAGGTTCTGGCATCAATTAAAATACATTTTCCGTATCCGTCGATGAACATGGCCACCACGCCGGACATCACGGCGTATTCGATTTGCGCCCAGTCGTCCGCCAGATCCACTTCCCCGTAGGGGACAAGCTGCTTGCTCATTTCGTGGGCATCCGCAGGCATTTTGTCGGCCGTGATTCCCATGAAATGCTGGAGCAGCTTTTGCATTACCTCATCTTTGCAAAAGCCGTCGATCATATACAGGCAGGCCTGCTTTTCCCCGATTTCCACCACACGGTAGAGTACGTCAAAGTTTTTCCCCACACTCAGCTGCTTTTCCATGTGCGCCATGCTGTCGGCCAATACCATATTCATTTTTTCCATTTGCAAAAACTCCCTTCCGGACGATTTGGCTCCCGCAAAAACGGGATTTTGGGGTCAGTATGCCCGAAAAGGTAAATTTTATGCATGGCGGACTTTGGCAGGCCGACAGTGACGCGGACGGTGGTTTTGCCGGTTGGCTATAGGGCGATCTCCTCCACATAACGCATCACCAGCTTTTGGTTTTCCAATTCCAGCGGATAGGCCACATAGCCGGAGGTGAAATAGTTTTCCCCGCCTCCGCCCCAGCGGTCGCCGAAGTAGTAGGTACGGCCGTCTTTTTGCAAGAGGAATGCGGCCTGGCTGTGGTAGGTGGTTTCGTCCCCGATGTCTTTGAGACAACTCCAGCGGCCTTCCATGGAATCGGCGACGGCATACTTACCCTGGTTGGGAGCCCAGCCGGTGCAAAAAGAGGTGATCATGTAATATTTCCCGTCGATTTTTGCCACCGCCGGGGCTTCCCGGTATTCCCCCTGCCAGAGACGGTGTACTAAGCAGTCCACATTCAGGTAATTGTCCGCCAGCCGGTAGACATGCAGGTCGGCGTTATCCCGGGCGGCGGAGATAAAATAAGCCGTCTTATCGTCGTCCAAAAACAGGGTACAGTCCCGGGACATATAGCCGTAGGGGTTAAAATGCCCGTGGTATACAAAGTCCCCGTCCGGCGTGTCGCAGGTGGCAAGGGCCGCCGCCGCTTCCCGGTAATCGGTTCCGTTTTCAAAATGCACCCAGAGAACGAACTTTTGGGTGGCTTCGTTATAAAGTACTTTCGGACGTTCCAGGTTAACCTTGCCGCCGGTTTCGCTGCGCAGCTGGATTTTGGTGCGCACCCGGCATGGGGCCGTCTGCGAGCAGATCGGAAGAGCGTCGTGTAGGGAAAGAGTGTAGATCTCGGTGGTCGC
>CARDPF010000374.1 GCA_948960675.1 uncultured Eisenbergiella sp. | reverse complement strand
CTACACTCTTTCCCTACACGACGCTCTTCCGATCTAAGATTTAAATGCAGGCAGCAATTTGCCCCCACCGAAGTCAGGTATGTCCGAAAAAGCCTCTCCAGACCATGGGGCTCCTCTTTGGGATGCCAAAACCAGCCCGGACGGATGGACATGTCAATCTCTGCGGGGGTAAAGGTCAGCCCCTGCGTATACACGATATTGTTCAGTGTCCCCAAATTCTGGCAGGTATTGTAGAGAAAGGATAAATCCCCCTCCCCTGCAAGGGGCCCGGCCCCCGTCTGTACCCGGCTGTAGAAGCACAACTCTTTGGGAACCACCGCCCATTCCTCATGTCTGGCCATTCCCGCCTCATTTCCGCACCAGCGCACGTCCGGCCCGTAATCATTAAAAATGACTGCTCCCGGCTGGTACTTCCGGATCAGTGCAATATACCTTTCAAAATCGTATTGCTGTTTCTTCCCGTTGGGCCCCTCGCCGCAGGCATTGTCAAACCAGACATAAAAAATATCCCCATACCCGGTCAGCAATTCCGTCAGCTGGTTGCAAAAATAATCGTTATACGCATCCGTCCCGTAAAGGGCACTGTTGCGGTCCCACGGGGAAAGATAAAACCCGAACTTAATCCCGCCCCTTTTACAGGCCTCGCTGGCCTCCCGCACCACATCCCTTCCAAAAGGGGAATTTTTGACACTGTGCTCCGTATAAGCGGACGGCCAAAGGCAAAAGCCGTCATGGTGCTTTGCCGTCAGCACCATCCCCTTCATGCCTGCCGCCTTAATGGCTTCCACCCATTGGTCACAATCCAAATCCTTCGGGTTAAAAACCGCTTCCTCCTCCTGTCCGTCCCCCCATTCCCGGTCGGTAAATGTATTCGGCCCAAAATGGATAAATGCGTAAAATTCCGTATCGTACCAGTCCAGCTGCCTCTTGTCCGGTTTTACCGCCGCAGCTTCCCTCAAAAACCGTTTCATCCCATCCTCCGTACTGCCAATTCCCGTTAGCCTGCATCCCCATTTTTCGATACCGGCCCTGCCATTGTCTTTTCCCTACCCTGTATGTCAGTCCGCTTTTGCGCCGTTTGCAACCTGCGCCTTTAACAGTTCCGTCGCCTCCTTGGGGCTTAGATGCGCCTCTGCCAAAAACTCACTCAACTCTTCCAGGTTCCGCTCCCGCTCTTCTTTCAACAAATCCTCCAGTTCCTCATTTTCCTTCTGGATTCTCCGTTTGAGTCCTGCAATCACCTCTTTCTTTTCCCTGATTTTTTCCTCTATGGGCTTTTTTACACCTCTTGCCATAACTCGTCCTCCTGTTTTAGGTTTTTCTTTATCGAGTATATGCCAAAAGACCGCCCCGTATGCAAATTTTTTCCAATTGCCCAAGCTGCCGCTGCCCTCAACCGTAAACGCGGATAATGCCGGAAACCTCCCGAATCACGGACATCCCGCGCAGGATGCAAATGGCGTCGTTGAAGTGGCGTTCCACAACGGGACCAGTGATGATAACCAATTGCGCAATATTGTTATGGCTGTGTTTTTGTACCACCTGCGCGATGCTCACGTCATTATTCCCCAAAACCCCCGCGATATTGGCCAGCGCACCCGGTTTGTCATTCACCTGCATCCGCAAAAAGAACCGGCTCTGCGTCTCCTCCACCCGCTTCACGGGAAGGTTTTTATAGCAGCCGCAACCAATCTTGCCGCAGCTGCCGTGCAAAATATTGCGCATCACATCAATCACATCCCCCAGCACCGCACTCGCCGTGGGCATTTTCCCCGCGCCCCTTCCCATGAACATGGCGTCGTCGCAGGCTTCCCCATGCACAAATACCGCATTGAAGGAATCCCGCACGGAGGCAAGGGGATGTTTGTCCGGCAGCAGCATGGGATGCACCTTCACCTCAATCCCGTCCTCCGCAAGCCTCGTCATCCCAATCAGTTTTACCACATAACCGAATTCTTTGGCATACTGTATGTCTTTTGCCGTAATCTTAGTGATTCCTTCCGTGTATACCTGGGAAAAGGTGACGCGGGAGTTAAACGCAATGGACGCCATAATGGCCAGCTTGCGCCCCGCATCGTATCCTTCCACGTCCGCACTTGGATCTGCCTCCGCATACCCAAGCCTCCCGGCAAGTCCCAACGCCTCCCCATATTCCATCCCGTCCTCCGTCATGCGGGTAAGAATATAATTGGTCGTACCGTTGACAATCCCCATGACCTCTGTTAAACGGCTGGCGGCAAGACTCTGACGCAGGGGCCGGATGATCGGAATCGCCCCGGCAACCGCCGCCTCAAACTGCAGGTCGCATTTCCCCTCCCGCGCCGCCTCAAACAGCTTTGCGCCGTGCTCTGCCAGCAAATCCTTGTTCGCCGTAACCACCTGTCTTCCTGCCCGCAATGCCTCCTGCACATAGGTAAGCGCCGGTTCTATGCCGCCCATCAGTTCCACAATGACCGTAATCCTGTCATCCCCAATAATTTCATTCCAATCATCCGTCAATAATCCCTGCGGTACGCCGTCACGCTTTTTCGTTTTGTCACGTACCAGGATTTTTTCAATCACAAGCCGGGCGCCCGTCTTTTCCCTGATATCTTCCTGCAGCTGCCCTGCCAGACTATATACGCCGCTCCCAACCGTACCGATTCCCAAAAGAGCCGCACGGATGATCTTTTCCCCTTCCATACATCCCCCATTTCCGCGCATCTTTTGCGCATGCCAAAATTTTCCGTGAGACAAAAACCGCCGCCTGACAGCGACATACTCCCACCACGATTACAGCAATTTCCCATAGCACAAAAAACGCATGGTGTCCTACCATGCGTCCCCTATGCTGGTGATGGGACTTGAACCCATACGATGTCACCACCAACAGATTTTGAGTCTGCCGCGTCTGCCATTCCGCCACACCAGCCTATCAAACCGCTCCCCAGCGGCCAGATATTATATTATC
>CARDPF010000373.1 GCA_948960675.1 uncultured Eisenbergiella sp. | reverse complement strand
GTAAGGAACCGTCCGCCCGGCAGGGGTGTCCGGCCTGCATAAGGCTCCGCCTTTCCCGTCCGTCGGGCACGCCTTCCAAAGCCCATGGCTTCACTAAGTGACATTGCTGTCTGAACTGTTAGCCGATCTGCAATTCGGCGCAGCTTCCGAGCCCGTCTACATCCCGCTTTTTGGTCACTACAATCTTTTTGTCGATCCGCTCCTCAAGCTTTGGCACATGGGAGATAATTCCCACGATACGCTGCCCTTTAGCCAGCCCCTCCAGCGCCTGCATCGCCTGATTTAAGGAATCCTCGTCCAGCGAGCCGAAACCCTCGTCCACAAACATGGCGTCCAGCCGGATTCCGCCCGCACATGCCTGGATTTCATCCGACAGCCCCAGGGCCAGGGAAAGGGAGGCGCAGAAAGCTTCCCCTCCTGACAGGGTGCGGACGCTGCGTTCGCTGGCGTTATAATGGTCTATCACATCCAGTTCCAGCCCCGCCTTTTCCTTCTTGTTGTCCCCGTCCTCCCGGCGCTTTAGCTCATACTGGCCTGCGCTCATGGTCATAAACCGCACGTTGGCACGGCGCAGAATCCGGTCAAAACGGGTCATTTGGACATAGGTTTCCAGTTCAATCTTTTGTTTCCCGTTGAGGGTACCGTTGGCCGTATCCGAAAGGGCCTTTACCCAGATATATTCCTCCTCGGCCCTGCGCATGGATTCCTGCCGGTCCTGCACCAGCGTAAAAATCTCCCTGTTTTTCTTCCAGGCGGCATAGCTTTCCCGGCGCAGCCGTTCCGTCTCCTCCCGGCAAAGGGCTGCCTCCTGCCGCTGTGCAAAGACCTCCTGTCCGTCCTGCCCGTTTTCCCCTGTCTGCTGCCCTTTGAGTGTTTCGATAGATGCCCGCAGGGCGGCGGCCTGCATTTGACAAGCCGCAAGAAGCTGTTGTGCCTGCTTTTCCCCTTCCTGCAGTTTCCGGTCCAGAGACCGCCATTTTTCCAGATTGGCCTGCAGTTCTTCCTCCGACTCGCCCGCCACCTGCTTCCGTGCCTGCTCCAATTGCTCTTGCAAGCCGGTTTGTTCGGCGTAAAGGCTCGCCAGTTCCAAATCCAGGCTGCGGATTTCTTCGTCCAGCCGTCTCTCCCTCTCCGCCTGCCGCCCGGCATCCATTTCCAGACTTTCCTTTTCCGCCGCCTTTTGGGCATTTTCCTCCAATGCTACCCCCACCCTGGCCAGTTCCCCTTCCAGCCAGTCATACATTTTGGTATCCCGTTTCGACGGCTGCAGGGACGGCTTTGGCATTTGGGGAATTTTCTCCCCCGCCCGGAGGATTTCCCCTGCCGTGGCCTCCCACTGTTCCTTTAAGTGACCCAGCTGCACGGAAAGCTGTGCCACACCGGTTTCCGCCTGGGTCACCTCCGCTTTTCTGCGTTCCAGGTTTTCCTTGGAAGGAGCCTCCATGGAGAGAAGGGCCGGATGCGGATGATGCACGGAACCGCAAACGGGACATTTTTCCCCTTCCCTAAGGGTAGCGGCCAGCATTCCCGCCTGTGCATCCAGAAACTGCTGCTCCGTCTGTAAATACGCTCTGCGCAAACCGTCCCGCACCTCCACGCTGTCCACATAGCTTCTTTGCTTTTCTTCCCGCAAAAGCCGCAGCATATCCAAACTGTCGAGCCGCTTGGCCAAGTCTTCCAGTCTTTCCATATGATAAGCCAGATGCGTCCCCTCTTCTTTGACGGACTGCAGCGATTCCAGCCTTTTTTTTGCCGCCGCGCCTTTCCTCCTGCTTTCCTCCTGCTTTGCCGCCTTTTCCCTGCGCGCATCCTCCCGCTGCCGGATCTGTTTGGCTTTCTTTGCCTCTTCCTGCAAAAGCGCCCGCACCGCCTCATGCTGCCTGCACTTCTCGTTCCCCTCCTGCAGCAGGATTTTTAAATGCGCGCACTCCCCGGCGGCCTCCTTTGCCCGTTCCCATTCTTCCTGCCGCAACGTAAGTTCCGGCTGCAGGCCGGCAAGTTCCCCCTCTTTCTGCGCAAGTTCGTCCAATATCCGTTTCTGCTGCCGGATTTTTTCCAGAAGTTCATCCCTTTTACGGATCTCCTCCCCCAGTTCCTCCAGCCGCCGTTTTGCCTTTTGTAGCCTGTCCTCGTCCTGCCAAAGAAGCTGCTGCAAAATTTCCAGCCCCCTGACCACCTTCCCCGCAAATTTTTCCTTTTTCAGGACTTCCAGTTCCGCCGCCAGCGCAAAATCCTCCGTGCACACCACACCGTCCAAATACTGGCCGATGCTTCTCCTGTTTTCATCGTATTGCTTCCACTGCTCCTTCTCCTTTGCACGCAGGGCAAGCTGCATCTCCCGGTAAAGCCCGGTATGGAAAATCTGCCGGAAAATCTCACTGCGTTCAGCGGTTCCTGCCAGCAAAAGCCTCTGGAAATCCCCCTGCGCAATCATGGCGATCTGGGTGAACTGTTTATAGTCCAATCCGATCAGTTGTGTCACGGCCTTGGTCACTTCCTTCGATCTCGTGACCGGAAGACGCCCGTCCGGATAGACCAGCACGGCATCCCCTTTCTGCAGCGTAAAGCCGCTTCCCCTGCCTTTGGGACGCAGGTATTCGGGATTCCTTGTCACCGTATAAATCTTCCCCCGATACCAAAAGGACAGTTCCACAAAGGTCGGCACATCCTCCGGCGCATACTTGCTGCGCAGCATCCCCGCCTGCCGCACCCCGCCGCTGGCCTCCCCGTACAGGGCAAAGGTGATGGCATCAAAAATGGTCGTCTTTCCCGCCCCGGTGTCCCCGGTAATCAGATAAAGCCCTTCCTGTCCCAGTTTTTCAAAATCAATTTCCGTCCGCCGCGCGTAAGGCCCAAACGCGCTGATCGTCAGCTTACTCGGTTTCATGGCTGCCCCATCCCCCCTCTTTTCCGGGCTCCCTGTCCAAAATCCGCCGTACCGTCCCTTCCACACA
>CARDPF010000372.1 GCA_948960675.1 uncultured Eisenbergiella sp. | reverse complement strand
CGAGATGCTGTTGTGTGACTGGAGTTCAGACGTGTGCTCTTCCGATCTGCTGGCCATCGGCGGGGGAACCGGTTCTTCCGTGGTCACGTCCCAGTATCTGGGGGCCGGAAAATACCGCAAAATGAAAACGTCGGTTTCCACGGCCCTTTTTTCTTTTCTGGGTGTTAGTATTGTGCTGGCGTTGTTTGGCTACTTTTTTTCCGGCGTGATTCTGCATTTGTTAAAAACGCCGGATAATATTATAGGGGCGGCAGTCATTTACCTGAAAATATATTTCTGCGGGCTGCCGTTTTTGTTCATGTACAATGTGCTGGCGGCGATGTTCAATGCCGTCGGGGATTCCAGGACGCCCCTGTATCTGCTGGTTTTTTCTTCCCTGCTGAATGTGGCGTTGGACATTTTTTTTGTGACACAGCTTGCATGGGGCGTGGCCGGCGTGGCTGTGGCTACCGTTTTGGCGCAGGGCATATCCGCCCTTTTGTCGTTTGGGCTGCTGTTGGGAAAACTTGGCGGGTATACGGGGGAGGAGGAAGAACGGGAAATAGGAGGTCTGGTGGAGGCGGCAGAGTTGCAATCCCAATCCGGAAATTTTCTTTTTGATGTAGGGATGCTGGGAAAAATGATCCGGGTTGCCATTCCCACGATGCTGCAGCAATCCATTGTGTCGGTGGGGATGTTGCTGGTACAGTCGGTGGTGAACGGCTTTGGATCCTCCGTGCTGGCAGGGTATACGGCGGGAACGAGAATCGAATCCATCTGCATTGTGCCGATGATCGCCACCGGAAATGCGGTTTCCACGTTTACAGCGCAGAACATGGGTGCGGGAAAGCCCGAACGCGTCAGGCAGGGATACCGGGCGGCCCGGCTGATCGTATACGGGTTTGCGGTGCTGATTTGCCTGGTTTTGCTTTTGGGAAAAAGCCCGATTATCGGTTCCTTTTTGGACGGGGAAGCAAGCGGGACCGCTTACGAGACCGGTGTTTCCTATTTGTCCTTTATCGCTTTTTTCTTTGTCTGTATCGGGCTTAAGGCATCCACGGACGGTGTGCTGCGCGGTTCCGGCGACGTTGTAGTGTTTACGGCAGCCAATTTGGTGAATCTGGCCATCCGGGTGACGGTGGCAAACCTGTGCGCGCCCCTCTGGGGCGTGGCGGCGGTCTGGTATGCAGTGCCCATGGGGTGGACGGCCAATTATCTCATTTCCCTGTGCCGTTACCTGTCTGGGAAATGGAGTGAAAAGAGGCTGATACATTAGACGAAAGGCGGACAGGATCCCGAGATGCCTGTGCCGCAGTTTATGGGGGAATTTGCAATGATCTGCAGAACCTATGGAATCAATACACTGGGGCAGTACAAATATGTGGTAGTGCTTTCCGGTTATCAGGGGAAAATCTTGCTTAGCAGGCATCGGGAGCGTATGACCTGGGAGACCCAGGGCGGTCATATTGAACCGGGCGAAACGCCAATGGAAGCTGCTAAAAGGGAATTGTATGAGGAGTCCGGGGCGGTGGAATTTGACTTACGGCCGCTTTGCGACTACTGGGCAGGGGAGGAGAACGGGGAAGGCGCTGCGGGAATGGTTTTTACGGCGGACATCCAAAGACTGGGGGAAATGCCCGACAGTGAGATGGCGGAGACCCAAACCTTTGAAAGGCTGCCCGAAAATCTTACCTATCCGGCAATCACGCCGGTTTTGTTTGCCAGACGGCAAAAAGCTTGACGGATGGCAAAAAGAAAGGGGGACGGTTATGAAACTGTGCATTGTGAAGACTCCATGCAAAGTCTTTTAGCGGCAGGGCTGCATGGAGGAAATGAATCGGGGCGGGTGAGTGAATCGGCCTGAGACTGCCAAAAGACTTTGCGAATTTTGCAGGTGTACACATTTTTTAATGCAGAATAAGGAGCAAAGTCTATGAAAAAATATATATTCGCTTTTCGGGAAATGAAAACGTTTCTGTTGCTGTGGCTGACGCAGGCCTTTTCAGGGCTGGGGAGTGCCATGACCGGCTATGCGTTGGTGATCTGGTCCTACACGCAGAAAGGTTCGGCGCTGATGACGGCGCTTTTAATGGTCAGTTCTTATACGCCGTATGTGTTGTGCAGCATTTTTGCGGGGGCTCTTTGTGATAAGTGGAATAAGAAGATCACCATGCTGGTGTGCGATACCGCCGCAGCCCTGACAACGGTGGTGATGTTGCTTTTGCTAAAAAGGGATGCCCTGCAGATTTGGCATTTGTACCTGATCAACGCGGTGAACGGATTGATGAATACGGTGCAGCAGCCGGCATCCGAGGTGGCAACCACGCAGGTATTGCCGAAAAAGTATTACCAGAAGGTGGGAGGGCTGCGCTATTTTTCCTCTTCCATGAATTCCATCATGACGCCCATCCTTGCAACAGCGGTGATGGGAATAGCAGGCATGGAAGCCGTTGTGGCGTTTGATTTGCTTTCTTTTGGCGTCGCTTTTTTGGTATTGGCATTTGGAATCCGGATTCCGGAAGAGGAAAGGGGAGAAAAGGGGCAGGAGAGCCTGTTGCAATCCGCAAAAGCAGGAATCGGGTATTTGGAACGGGAACAGGGGATATTGGGACTGATCCTGTTCTTGGCGGCAATCAATCTGGTGGCTTCTGTCTATAATGCGGCATTTCCGGCGATGATGCTTTCCCGGAGCGGCGCAGGCCAAAAGACGATGGGCATGGTCAATGCGGTCATCGGGGCGACGACGCTGGCGGGAAGCATATGGGCCTCTTTTAGGAAAGTACCAAAAAGCCGGGTGCGGGTGATTTGCAATTGCCTGCTGTTTTCCATGGGTACGGAAAATTTTTTGCTGGCCTTTGGACGCACGGAGGCGGTCTGGTGTCTGGCAGGCTTTTTGGGCTGGATTGCCATTCCGCTGATGAATACCAATCTGGACGCAATTTTGCGGCTGCGCGTGCCAAAACAGATGCAGGGGCGTGTATATGC
>CARDPF010000371.1 GCA_948960675.1 uncultured Eisenbergiella sp. | reverse complement strand
GGTTGCGAGAGCGCGCCAGCGCGTAGCAACCGGCTTTCATGCGTAGTGGCGCGCCAACAATGGCGCATGCCAGTTTCCTTAGAAAAAGGAGCGACGGGAGGACAGGCGGATGTATCATTTATTTGGCGGCAACGAGATCAGGCCGGAGGGCTGGCTTTTGCGGCAGCTGCGGATCGAGGCGGAGGGTCTTTGCGGCAATCTGGACCGTATCTGGCCGGATATCAAAGACAGCGCATGGATCGGCGGCAGCCGGGAGGGCTGGGAGCGGGTACCCTACTGGCTGGACGGTTTTATCCCGCTTTCGTATCTGCTGGAGGATGGGGACATGAAGCGGCGCGCGGATTTGTATGTGGGCGCGATTTTAGACCGGCAGCAGGAGGATGGCTGGATTTGTCCGTGTAGTTTGGGGGAGCGAAAAACCTATGATGTGTGGGCGCATTTCCTGATCGGAAAGGTGCTGGCCCTATACTGCACTTTTACGGACAGTGCCCGGGCCAAAGAAAGCCTTTACCGCTCCATGCAGTGTCTGGACAGGATGCTGCGGGCGGGGGAGGTCACCCTGTTTGACTGGGGAAAATTCCGCTGGTTTGAATGCCTGATCCCGATCCGGTTTCTCTATGAGGACTGCCGGGAGGAATGGCTGTTGGAACTTGCCCGCAGGCTGCAAGAGCAGGGGGCGGATTACCCCTCCTATGCTGAGACCTGGAAACGGCCGATGAACCAGTGGACGTTCCATACCCATATTGTGAACCTTGCCATGATGCTCAAATACGAGGCGGTCTGTTGTGCGCTCTTTAAAGAGCCTTACCGGAACCGGGCGGAAGAACTCTGGAAGGTTTTGGAGCAATATAATGGAACCGCAGTGGGAACCTTTACGGGGGACGAATGTCTGTCCGGTATCGCCAACAACCAGGGGACGGAGTTGTGCAGCGTGGTGGAACTGATGTATAGCTGCGAACTGCTCTATGCTGCCACCGGGGACTGCGTCTGGGCCGAGCGCCTGGAGCGCATTGCGTTTAACGCCCTCCCGGCGACGCTTAGCGACGATATGTGGACTCACCAATATGACCAGATGGTCAACCAGATTGCCTGCATCCGTTTTCCGGGAAAACCGATTTTTTGCACCAACGGGGTAGATGCCCATCTGTTTGGCCTGGAACCCCATTTCGGCTGCTGCACCGCCAACTTCGGGCAGGGCTGGCCCAAGCTTGCGATGAACGCTTTTTTGCGGGACGAAGACGGGGTGGTCTGTTCCATGCTTCCGGCCCGGTTAAAGACGGTGATAGGGGACACAGAGGTGTGCATTGTGACAGAGAGCGAATACCCGTTCCGCCTTTCCTGCAAGTATGTGGTGCGGGTACAAAAACCGGTTCGCTTTGCGCTGAAAATCCGGATTCCGCAATGGGCAAAACAATTCCGGGTGAACGGCAGGCCGGTGGATGGTTCCGGCCTTTATACGATAGAAAAAGAGTGGAGCGGGGAGGAAACCTTGTCGGTTTGCTGTACCGATGTGCCCCGTCTTGTCAGGCAGCGGTCCGGACTGCAGGTTGCCGAGTATGGCCCGCTGGTGTTTTCCCTTCCGGTCCGGGCGCAGTACCGGAAGCTGGAATATGAAAAGGACGGTGTCAAACGGCGTTTTCCGTATTGTGATTATGAACTACTTCCCCAGTCTGCGTGGCGTTACGGCTTTGGCGGCGGTCCCCTTACCGTGTGCATGCAGGAGGGGGATGGGGTTCCGTTTTCCTCCGTGTCCCCAACGGTTACGCTCAAGGCCGGGCTTTGTCCGGTGGAGTGGGACTTTGCGGACGGGTACGACAGCGTATGCGCTGTCATGCCTGTATCCGGCCGGGCGACAGGCGGGGTGGAGGAAATGCAGCTGTACCCGTACGGCTGCGCCAAGCTTAGGATGACGGAGATGCCGCTGGCAATGCGGGACGACTGTAACAGTTCAGTCTTCGGCTGAACTGTACGGACGACTGTACAAAACAGGCGGCCTTTTGGGAAAGGTAACAAGGGGAACCGGTATGGAAGAAAATGGGAAAGCACAAGTGAAAATACGGTTGGAAACACCGGCGGATTACCGCCGGGTGGAGGAACTGACCCGGGAAGCGTTTTGGGGGTGCATGGATCATCCCACCTGTGACGGGGAGCATTTGCTGGTGCATAAGCTGCGCAAAAGTCCCTGCTATGTGCCGCAGCTGGATTTTGTGGCGGAGATAGACGGACGGCTGGTGGGGCATGTGATCTATAGTCTGGCGAAGGTGGTTACACCAAACGGGCGGGAAGTGGAGGTGCTCAGCTTTGGGCCGTTGAGCGTTTTGCCCGGCTATCAAAAGCGGGGCGTGGGCTCCGCCCTGATGCGCCATTCCCTTGCGGAGGCAAAACGGCTGGGATACCGGGCGGTTCTGGTGTACGGGCATCCCGACTATTATCCGCGCTTTGGCTTTGGACGGGCGGCGTGGTACGGGATCGTTTCCGAAAACGGCGACAGCTTCGACGCGCTGATGGCGGCTCAACTTTACGGGGGCGCCCTGGACGGCGTCGGGGGCAGGTTTGTGGAGGATGCGGTTTATCAGGTGGATCCGGCAGAAATGGCCCGGTTTGACGAAACCTTTCCGCCAAAAGGGCCGGCGCAGCTTTTGCCTGCGGCAGCGCTTTTGGACCATCTTCCGGAAACTGTCAGGGAAGCCTTTTCCAAAAGAAAAATCCGCTATGCCGCATCGCTGCACCGGTACAGCGGCGCGGAAATGCTTGCCTGGGAGGGCATAGGCGAGACGGAACTGCTGCAAATCAACGAACTGCTTATTGGGCATGGGATGGCCCCCAAGCTTTTTTTGACGTCCCCCATTTTACAGCTTGCCAAAATGAAGGTGCGAAACCCCGTTTGTACGCTTATGCGCGCCAAGGACGGCATTTCCCTGTTGCGGGTGGAATCGGAAGGAAAATCCTATGAGATCGGAAGAGCACACGTCTG
>CARDPF010000370.1 GCA_948960675.1 uncultured Eisenbergiella sp. | reverse complement strand
CAAAGAACTGACTTACAGCCGTATCAGCCGCGCCCTCTGCCACATCCTGCTTTCCGTTACCAAAGAGGAACTATGCCGGGCACGGGAAAACGACTATGTTCCCTACGCCCGCATTCTGGGATTCCGCAAAACCGCTGCTCCGCTGTTAAACCATATCAAAAAAAACGCCTCCATCCCCCTGATTGCAAAACCTGCAGACGCCCCCCGGCTTTTGTCTGCCAATGCCTGCACCCTGTTTGAAAAAGACATCTTCTCTGCCAACCTCTATGAAAGCGCACTGGCAGCAAAAGCAAAACGCAAACCCGTGCATGAATACACCAGACCTTTCTGTATTGTCGAACCCGCCCCTTGACGCAAAACAGCAGGAAAGATTCCTGCTGTCTGTGCTTTTTTAATTTTTAAAGCTGTGTATGGGAGCCGGAATCCGTCCGCTGCGGTTCACAAAGGCCTCACAGCCAAAAGGATTGACCGGCATGATGGGCGCATAGCCAAGCAGACCGCCAAATTCCACGGTTTCCCCCACTTTCTTGCCCACAACCGGAATCAGGCGCACCGCCGTCGTTTTCTGGTTGATCATGCCAATGGCCATTTCATCCGCAATGATCCCGGAGATCGTGGAAGCCTTCGTGTCCCCGGGAATGGCGATCATATCCAGTCCCACGGAGCAGACGCAGGTCATGGCCTCCAGCTTTTCCAACGTCAGCGCCCCTGCAGTCACCGCATCAATCATCCCCTGATCCTCACTGACCGGTATGAAAGCGCCGCTGAGACCGCCCACATAGGACGACGCCATGACGCCGCCCTTCTTGACCTGATCGTTGAGCAGGGCCAAAGCAGCCGTGGTACCGGGCGCGCCTGCCTTTTCCAAACCGATTTCGCACAAAATATCCGCAACACTGTCCCCGACGGCCGGGGTGGGGGCCAGGGAAAGATCCACAATGCCAAAAGGCACGCCAAGCCTTCTGGACGCTTCCTTTGCCACCAGCTGCCCTACCCGCGTCACCTTGAAAGCCGTTTTCTTGATGGTCTCACACAACACCTCAAAACTTTCCCCACGCACTTTTTCCAGCGCGGTTTTCACCACTCCCGGGCCGCTGACCCCTACATTGATAATCCGGTCCGCCTCCGTCACGCCATGAAACGCGCCCGCCATAAACGGGTTATCGTCCGGGGCATTGCAAAATACCACCAGCTTGGCACAGCCCAAAGAATCCCTCTCCTTCGTATACTCTGCCGTTTCCCTGATGATTTCCCCCATCAGCCGTACCGCGTCCATATTGATGCCGCAGCGCGTGGAACCCACGTTTACGCTGCTACAGACATTCTCGGTTTGGGCAAGCGCCATCGGAATCGAACGGATGAGCATTTCATCCGCCGCCGTCATTCCTTTGCCCACCTGGGCGGAATACCCCCCGATAAAGTTTACGCCCACCTCCTGCGCCGCTTTGTCCATCACTTTCGCAATCCGCGCAAAATCCGCCGCCGTCTTACAGGCCGCAGCACCCACCAGGGCGATCGGCGTCACGGAAATTCTCTTATTCACAATGGGAACGCCAAACTCTTTGGCGATATCCTCCCCCACCCTGACCAAATCCTTTGCCGAAACCGTAATTTTTTGATAAATTTTTTCCAGACACGCATCCAGATTGGCATCCGCACAGTCCAAAAGGCTGATGCCCATGGTGATGGTGCGTACGTCCAGATTTTCCTGCTCCACCATTTTGTTGGTTTCGTTCACTTCATAAATATTAATCATGACCGGCCTCCGTTAAATCCTGTGCATCTGCGCAAAAATTTCCTCGCGCTGGCATTTGATCACCACACCGATCTGTTTCCCCAGTTCCTCCAATTCCCCCGCCACCGTGGCAAAATGCTTGCCGCTGTCTTTGCGGTCCACGATCATCATCATATTGAAATATTCCTGCACGATGGTCTGGGATATGTCCAAAATATTAATGTTATTATCGGCCAAATAAGTGCACACCTTCGCAATAATACCCACGGTATCATGCCCCACCACGGTAATAATCGCTTTTTTCATCCTAACCTCCCTGCCCGCCATAGCGGGCATAAATTCACGGTTGAAAAACTGCCGCATATGGTTTTTCAACCTAACCTCCCTGCCCGCCATAGCGGGCGTATTATTTTTGCTGCTCAAAAGGTAATCATTTCCGAAACCTCGCTGCGCTTTGCAACCTGAATCGGGAAATCATCCGCCCGGTATGCATTGTCTGCCAGCTCGATCTCCAGCCGCACGGATTCATATGCCAGCTGGGGCAGATTGTTTTCCTGGCTCAGATGCCCCAGTACCACCTTCTGGAAACCGTCATGCAATACCCGGGACAAAAGCCTCCCGCAATTCTCATTGGACAAATGCCCACGCTCCCCCAAAATCCGCTGCTTGAGATAATAGGGATAGCTGCCTGTCTGGAGCATATTCACATCATGATTGGCTTCCAGCAAAAGCACATCCATTCCCTTTAAACACTCCACAGTATATTCGTTATAAACCCCCAGATCGGTGCAAACCGCCGCCTTTGTCCGTCCATAGGAAAAACGGTAAGCCACAGGCTGCGCTGCATCATGGGAAATCTGCATGGGCATTACCGCAAGATCCTTGATGGTAAACGTCTCATCCGCTTGGATGGTATGAAAAAGTTCCCCCGGAATCTTTCCCAGGCCCCTGTAATTTTGAAGCGCTTCGATGGTACCGGCCGTGGCGTACACTGGAATCTGATACCGCCGGCACAATACGCCCAAACCGTTTACATGGTCACTGTGCTCATGGGTGACAAGAATCGCATCAATATCCCTGCCCGTCAGACCAAGGCTGCCAAGCCCCTGCTCCACCCTTTTGCCGCTGATTCCTGCGTCCACCAATACATGGGCAGCCTGTGTCCCCGTGTAAATGCAATTTCCGCTGCTGCCGCTGGCTATGCTGCATAATCTCATTTTTTCAAACCTGCTTCCCTTAATCTTTCGAGA
>CARDPF010000369.1 GCA_948960675.1 uncultured Eisenbergiella sp. | reverse complement strand
GGGGTGGAAGATTTGATCTCCATCGGCACCATAGGGCTGATCAAGTCCATCAATACGTTTAACCCGGGAAAAAATATCAAGCTTGCCACCTATGCTTCCCGGTGCATCGAAAATGAGATCCTTATGTATTTGCGCAGGAACAGCAAGACCCGGATGGAGGTTTCCATCGACGAGCCTTTGAACGTGGACTGGGACGGTAATGAACTCTTGCTTTCGGACATTCTGGGGACGGATGAGGATGTGATCTATAAGGATATCGAAAACGAGGCGGAGCGTAAAATTTTGCGGAAAGCCGTTGATAAGCTTTCGGAGAGGGAGCGTACCATCGTAAACCTAAGGTTTGGCCTGGATGCCCCGGACGGCAGGGAAATGACACAAAAGGAGGTGGCGGCCCTTCTGGGGATTTCCCAGTCCTACATATCCCGTCTGGAAAAAAAGATCATGAAACGCCTGAAAAAGGAAATGGTGAAGGAGTAGGTCATAACCCTGCGTATCACGCGCTCAGGTAAGCGCGCATCATGCGCAGGGCATTTTTTTCCAGACGGGAGACCTGTGCCTGTGAAATGCCGACGATATCGGCTACCTCCATCTGGGTTTTTCCCTCGAAAAAGCGGAGTACAATGATCTCATGCTCCCGCTCATTTAGCTTTTTCATGGCATCGGAGAGGGAGAGGTGCTCGACCCAAAGCTCCTCCCGGTTCTTTTTGTCCCGGATCTGATCCATCACGTAAAGGGTATCGCCGCCGTCCGTGTAGACGGGTTCATATAGGCTCATGGGGTTTTGGATGGCGTCAAGGGCGTAGACGATATCTTCCCGGGAAATCCCCACTTCTGCGGCTACCTCCGTGATGGTGGGTTCTTTTTGGTTTTTCTTCATCAGGCTTTCCCGGGCGTAGATCGCTTTATAGGCAGTGTCCCGCAGGGAGCGGCTGACCCGGATGGAGTTGTTGTCCCGAAGGAACCGGCGGATTTCGCCTACGATCATGGGCACTGCATAGGTGGAAAATTTCACGCCCAGTTCCGTATTGAAATTGTCGATGGCTTTGATCAGGCCGATACAGCCGATCTGGAATAAGTCGTCCACATTTTCGCTGCTGGACGCAAAACGCTTGATGACGCTTAATACCAGGCGCAGGTTGCCGTTGATAAAAAGCTGGCGGGCATCCTCGTCTCCCTGGCGGATTTTGACAAACAGTTCGTTTTTTTCATCATTGGTGAGGGTGGGCAGTTTGGAAGTGTTGACACCACAGATTTCCACTTTGTTCAAAGCCATAGCCGTACCTCCTGGTGAGCAGTTTCTTATTTTTTTCTCTGTTGTAAGCATGGGCAGGGACGGCAAATTTTATGCAGGCCAATCGGTTCACAAAGAAGTTTTTTGTGCATAGCTATATAAAAAAGAAATGGGGACAAAAAGAGGGATATGCTTTTTTCGGAATTGAAATGCAAGGATGTGGTGAATATCCGGGATTGCCGCAAGATGGGACATGTGACGGACTTTGCCTTTGACGAATGTACGGGCTGTATTGAAAAAATCATCGTGCCGGGGGTGAACCGGGTGAAAAGCTTTTTCGGGAACGATACGGAATACGTGATCTGCTACAAAGACATCAAACAGATCGGCCCGGACATCATTTTGGTGGATGTCCCGTAAAGTACCATGACGGCGTTGCCTGTAGATATCCTTTCGTTTCGCCATGGGCTTTGGGAGGCGTGCCGACGGGCTTTGGAAGGCGGATCCTTTCGCAGGAATGAAACGGCATTTTTTAAAATTCCACCGTTTGCATGTATGCATGCGTAAGGAACCGTCCGTCCGGCAGGGGTGTCTGTCCTGCGGCAGGCTGCCTCCCAAAGCCCATGGCTTAACTAAGTGACATTGCCCGTTACTACCCTCAGTGAACAAAGGCGTGTATCCCTTTGTCCACTGAGGGTAGTAACGACATTGCAAACCGGGCTGTTACAAAATATTGACATGTTCCGGAACGTTTTGTATACTTTTATTATACGATAGGAAACGAAGTTTCCTATCGTATAATAAAAGACGGTGATGCGTACTCGCGCGCAGAGAAAAAGTTGCCTGACGGCAACCGCACCCGACGCGGTGTGTGCGCAAAGGTAACAGTTCAGACAGGTCTGCGCATTTACTGCGCAGACCGTGAGAATACGTGGCGGTAGCAAGCATCCGCCCCATCGCGTAGCGATTTTAATGGGCGGATGCAGTAACAGGGCAGACTTGTCTGAACTGTTACGCGCAAAGCGCACACTTTTTTAGAAAAGCTTCCAAGAACTGTAGGCAGGCTTGCGCATGCCGGCGGCTGCGGAAGCGCACAGCAACCGGCTTTCATGCATAGTGTCGATCCGGCAATGGTGCATGAAAGCCGGTTTAGAAAAAAGCAGGGAGGTACCCGCTATGAAATGTCCGTTTTGCGGCCATGATAACACAAGGGTGATTGATTCAAGGCCCTCCGATGAAAATAATTCCATCCGGAGGAGACGCGTCTGCGACGAGTGCAAAATGCGTTTTACCACTTATGAAAAGGTTGAGACGATTCCTTTGATTGTCATTAAAAAGGACAACAACAGGGAGCCTTACGACCGCACCAAAATTGAGGAAGGGGTACTGCGCGCCTGTTATAAGAGACCCGTCAGCGTCAATGAGATTAACCGGCTGGTGGACTGTGTGGAAGCCGAATTGTTTGCCCGGGAGGAAAGGGAGGTTCCCAGCGCTGTCATCGGTGAACTTGTTATGAATAAGCTAAAGGATCTCGAGGCGGTGGCCTATGTGCGCTTCGCCTCCGTTTACCGTGAATTTAAAGATATCAGTACCTTTATGGACGAACTCAAAAAAGTCATGGAAAAAGATACCTGACAGTGTAACGGTTCAGATATGTCTGTCCTGTTCCGGCATCACGGAAATCAATTTTGCGGGAGGGGAGGGGCAGGGACGGCTTCCCGGATGCCTGCGGGGGCGCATAGCCATTACAGGCTTGCAAGGCTTGC
>CARDPF010000368.1 GCA_948960675.1 uncultured Eisenbergiella sp. | reverse complement strand
CATACCCTTCTGCCGTTTCCCCTAAAAAGGCAAAAAGAACCTCCCCGAAAAATGATGCCAGCTTTTCATAAACCTTCCCGCCGTTTAAGGAAGCCTGTACGTACAAATACCCCGGCGTCACAAATGGCCGGATCTCCCCCGCTGCATTCCCGGTCAGCTGCCTGTCAAAAAGGGAAACCTGGGAGCCGGTTCCCACGTTGACGCTCACGGCATCCTCCGCCCCGCCCCCTGCCGCATAAATGCTGGCCTGATTGTCTCCCACGGCCCAGCAGACCGGTACATTGCGGTAGCTGCCCGCTACCGCGTCCGCCCTGCCGGATACCGGAAGCGGAAAATACGAGGTATCCACCCCCGCTTTTTCCAGCCTGTCCTGTGCAAACGATAGTCCCTCCAGCGAAAAACCGCCAAAGCTGGCCGCCACGGTGCTGTCTGCCCGCCCCTTTGCCACCCTGCACAGGCGCATGGCCAGATAATCGCCGATATTGACAAAGGCCTTGGCCGACGGCGCGATCTGCCCCTTCTTTTGCAGTACAAAATGCGTAACCGTGCCATACCCGGTATACATGGGATATCCCGTGCTTTTTGCAAGGTAAGAAGCATAGGTTTCCCTACCAAACCCTTCGTTTCCCCCAGTATCCTTCCATGTATATAAATCGGATACTGCCCTGCCACCCTCATCCACATACAAAATGCCGTGCATCTGCGTGGAAATGCCGATGCCTGCCACGTCCCCATGCGCATCCAAAAGTTCATCCAGCATCTTTTGGATAACGCCCACAATCCGCTCCGGATCCTGCCGGAAACTTTCCGGCAGAAATTCGTTTGCCTCAGACAGGCTCTCCGTGATTTCCTTCCTCTCCGTGTCATACAGCGCCAGGCAAATGGATGTGGTGCCGATGTCAATTCCTATTGTTTTCATCCCGAATCTCCTTACGTATTTGCTCTTGTCCAAAGGTTCCTACTCTACAGCCAAACCTATCTTACCAAGTTTCCCCGCATCTGTATAGTAACCGGACAAAATTTTTTAGGGCTATACTGTTACACAAAAATACCCATCCTAACCGTTATAGTCCTGTACTTTTGTGGGCGTACAGCCAAAATAGCGCCTGAAAAGCCGTCCAAAATGATTGTAGTCGGAAAACCCCACCGCGTCCGCCGCCTCCACGGCCGTACAGTTTCCCAGCTTTAACAGGTTCATGGCCTTTTTGAGACGGATCTCATTGATATATTGGAGGGGCGCCTTTCCCGCGCTCTCCTTAAAAATATGGTTAAAACGCCCTTCGCTGACATGTATCAGTTCCGCCAGTTCCCGGTTGGTGATGGCTTCCGTATAATGGCTTTCAATGTATTGGTAAACGGCGTTTAATCTCTCCAGCTTTCTTCTGCGCTTGAGGCTGTCCCCCGGATCCAGCATTTCCAGCGCGTAATTGCGCACCAGATAAGCCACCAGCTGTAAAAGGTTTCCCTTGCAGACCAGCCTGCTGCCCATCTTTTTTTGCCGGTATTCTTCATACGTATTTTGCATCAGCCTGTGAATTTCCGGGTCCTTGGGAATGAGCGGCTGGAAAATGATATTTTGATCCGCCAATTCCCGGGAAAAGTCCTTCATGTCAAAAATGACCACCAGCGTTTCCATGAAGGAACCGTCGCAAAACCCCTCGTGCAGGATATTGCTGTTGGCAATCACCAGATCCCCCTGCTTTGCCATCCATTCCTCCTGATCCAGCTTGATCATGGTCTGGCCGGTCACCACATAATGCAGTTCAATGTGCTCATGCCAGTGAGGGGAAAAAATCCTGCCCTTTTGGCGAAACACATTCATAAACATCTGGATGGGAAATTCCTCATCCTTCAATATCTTTTTTTCATATAATTCCAAGGTCTGCGCCATCTTTATTTCTTCCTGTCCCCATCCTAAAACCAAAAGGCAAGCTGGCCCTCTTTTAAAGAGGAAACCTTCCGGTCCGTAATCCTGTCTTTTTCCCCGACAAAACTGCACAGCAGGGGGGAATCCACCCGGTAGCATGCACAGCTGTCCCGTACCTTTTCATCGCTGTAATTGGCATAGCAATACCGGCAGCCGTTTCGGCAGGTATGGTAAGCCCCGATCTCCACGCTTTCCAGACACCCGCACGCCTCCCGCTGGTTTTTGTCCTTTTTCCCGGTCAGCCTGCACCCGGTCAGCTTTTCAATGAGTTCTTTGTCAATACAGCTTCCGTGGCGGATCCCAAAACGCCTTAAATCCACCCGCTCCGCACAGGTTTCTATGTCCATCTGACGACTTTTGGCAATCCGCGCCATCTCCCCGGCCAGCGTGCAGATTTCCTCCATCGTCATTTCCCGTATTCCAAGTCCTGCAGCATTGCGGTTCATTTTCGCATACCAGTCCACAAAGCTGATTACCACCTTTTGCGTATACCCGCAAAGCCTGTCCGCAATTTGGGAAAACATATGTATATGATCCTCCACCGTATAGGACGGGCTCCACAAAATCGGGTCATACCGCCAGACCACCTTTTCTTTCCCGATTTTTTCCGACAGTCTTTGGAATACCGGGATCAATTCCCGGCCTTTATCCGGCAGGTTTGGCTCCATGTCCTTTCGGTATCCGGTGAGCGTAAACTGAAAATAATACACATAATCCCGCAAAGCCTCCAGCCGCCCCAGCATGGCCGCCGGATTCTTCGTCCAAAACACAATGCAGTCCACCACATCCGGGGACACCGCTATCCGGCTGACCTGATGTGGATTGTAGGGGTTTCGCACGTAAAAAAACCCCTCCCGCATCCTGTTTAAGAACCATTCCGCATAATAATTGGGTATATCCGTCCTTCTGCTTGCACTCAAAACCATGCCACTGTCCCCCTTATTTCTTATTATATACCCGATCCTTTTTTGGCACAATTCCCAAAGTGATAAAAGCGCCGTGAATCAATGTCACTTAGTTAAGCCACGGGTTTTGGGAGACATGCCAACGGGCGGGGAAGGCGGCTCCTTTTGCAGGCCGGA
>CARDPF010000367.1 GCA_948960675.1 uncultured Eisenbergiella sp. | reverse complement strand
ATAAAAAGGGAGCGTTGCTCCATAGATGATTACTCATCTATTTTGCAACGCCCCCATTTTTTGGCATATAGGAAATTGCTGTAACCGTGGCGGCACTATTTTATTCATGACAATAGAATCCTCGCAGGGCATGGATTCTATTGTTTGCCGTCCCAGCAATAGGTACACAGCTTGTCCCGGTCGATGCCGACGGATTCGATCATATCGTCCAGCCGGTGGTAGCGCAGCGTCGTAAAATTTAACTGCTTACAGATCCGGTCGATCATTTCCTGATATTGGGGGCTGTCAGGGTCGGCGTAAACGTCCAGATTGGGATATTTGTTATCGCCCTCCATCTCACGGATAATTCTTCTGGTGATCAAGTCCATGTCGGAGGAGGAGCGGGAAAAATTCAAATATCTACAGCCGTAGAGAAGGGGAGGACAGGCAGGACGGATATGCACCTCCCTGGCCCCGCTTTTGTACAAAAATTCCGTCGTTTCGCGCAGCTGGGTGCCGCGGACAATGGAATCGTCGATCAATAAAAGACTTCTGTCCTGAATCAGGTCGTGTACCGGAATCAGTTTCATTTTGGCGATCAGGTTGCGTTTGCTCTGGATGGTGGGCATAAAAGAACGCGGCCAGGTGGGTGTATATTTGATGAATGGCCTGGAATAAGGAATACCGGATGCATTGGCGTAGCCCACCGCATGGGCGATACCGGAATCCGGAACACCCGCCACATTGTCGGGACGCACGCTGTGGGCATCCCGTTTCGCCAGGGCGGCGCCGCAGTTATACCGCATCTTTTCCACACTGATCCCTTCATAAGAAGAGGACGGGTAGCCGTAATAAATCCAGAGGAAGGTACAGATTTTCATTTTGCTGCCGGGAGCGGAAAGGGTGCGGACTTCCTCCGGAGTCATGATCACAATTTCCCCCGGGCCTAATTCACGGAGGGGCGTATACCCCAGATTGAGATAGGAGAACGCCTCGAAAGCAAGGCAATAGCCCTCCTCCTTTTGTCCGACTGCTATGGGAGTCCGGCCCATTTTATCCCGGGCGGCATAAATTCCCTTTGGGGTCATGATGACGATGGACATGGAACCGTCAATGATCTCCTGCGCGTATTGCATGCCTTCTATGAGGTTTTCTTTTTGGTTGATGATGGTTGCGACCAGTTCGGTGGCGTTGATATCGCCGCCGCTCATCTCAAGGAAATGGGTGGGGGAAGAATTTAAAAGTTTCTCCACAATGTCGTCAGTGTTGTTGATTTTCCCTACGGTCATGATGGAGTAAGTGCCATGGTGGGAACGGATGATCAGGGGCTGGGGCTCATAGTCGGAAATACAGCCGATGCCCATGTAGCCGTGCATGCGTTCCAGTTCTTTTTCAAATTTTGTGCGGAAAGGCGCGTTTTCAATATTGTGGATGGCGCGGTTAAAACCGTCCTTGTTATCGTAAATCGCCATGCCCGCGCGTCTCGTACCCAGATGGGAGTGATAGTCCGTGCCGAAATACAAATCAAAGATGCAGTCCTCCTTTGAGGCCACTCCAAAAAAACCGCTCATAATATGTCCTCCATAAGTACCGGCGGCAGTATCCGCATAGGATGACAAAGCCGCCTGTTTGAAAAGATATCCCGTCGTGTTTATTGTAGCACAGCGGTTTGCCCTGTGTCAAATTTTGGACGGTGCATGCGCGGAAATCAACTCTGCGGGAGGGGAGAAGCAGGGACGGCCTGCTCTTTGGTGGTATTTCCCGTCCGCAAGCCTTGCAAGGCTGTAATGGCCATGCGCCCCCGCAGGCTACCGGGAAGCCGTCCCTGCTTCTCCCCTCCCGCAGAGTTGATTTCCGTGCGGTGCATGTGCCAGCCGGTATTCCTTGGGGGAACAGCCGAACCTGCTGCGGAAAATTTTGTAAAAATAGCTGGAATTGTTGTAGCCTACGTCCATGCCGATATCCGCCACGGAAAGGGGGGTGGTGGAGAGCAGCCAGACAGCCTGATTGAGCCGCTTTTCCTGCAACAGTTCCGTATACGTCCTGCCGGTGGCAGATTTGATCAGGCGGCTTAGGCGGTAGAGATTATAGTGGAGCGTACCTGCCAGGGCGGTTAAATCGCTGTCCCGGTAGTGTTCTTCAATATAATTTAAGACGGTGAAGGTCAGTTCCTGTTCCAGATGGTCATGGCCGATGTCCACCTTATCCGTGTAATTGAGAAGGTGCAAAAATAGAAGTCCCATGGTGGTCTGGTTCATGCTGCGTTTGTTGGGCTGACGGTGCAGAAGCATCCAGACCAGATTTTCCACCAGATTCTGGATGGGCAGGATATCCGCCACCTTGAAATGCAAAAAGCTGGTCTGTCCGGAACTGTTGCGCAGGCAATCCGTCAAAAAAGTGCGAATCAGGTTGTTTTCCGCCCCGATCATGGAGAGGGAACGGTCGAAAAATTCAGGAAGGATAATGAAATTGACGGCGATGTCTTCTGCGGAGGCTGGAAGGATTTCCTGTACCGCGTTCTGGGTCAGGAAAAGCAATTCCCCAGCACGCAGTTCCACACGGGTTCCGTTGACAATGTGGACGGTTTTGCCACAGCACATATAAACCACCTCCACATAGTTGTGGGTATGCTTAGGAAAATGGATAAACCGGGTATGGGGACGAAGTTCAATCAGCTTTCCGCGTGTTAAAAGCGTTTGGCAGTCCATCACCATGGAAGATGAGGGGGTGTAGAGTGCTGTATTGATGCCGGTGCGCCCGTCTAAAATTTCCTGCTCCTCCGGCGTAATTTTTTTGAGTTCGTCCAGAATGTCCTGTCGCATAAAAATCTCCATTCCGGAGCGTTTACGCAGCGGGGCGAAGAGAATTCGCGTATGCGGATTCCCTTCTGCCATCAAAGCAATTTGTGACGCTCCGGCACAAATTGCCGGCGAACCTGTTCACAGTAACCATTTCAGGCCGCGTTTTGCGGTTTCTTTTCTGTGCTTCAATTTATGCCGCAGGCTGCCCGGACTGCACGGCGAATCCTGTTCATACGAATGCCTTTGCATATCC
>CARDPF010000366.1 GCA_948960675.1 uncultured Eisenbergiella sp. | reverse complement strand
AAGAAAAATCAATTACCACATCCGCCTGTACGGTACAGTCTGCCAATGTTTTAAAAACAGGGTAGTCATTGCGCACATGGTCGCTTACATCCACTCCAGCCACAATCCCGATTCCTTCCTCCTGCGCAATCAATCCGGAAATTACCTGTCCCATTTTCCCGTTACAGCCATGCATGATTACCTTTACCATCATTCCTCCCATCCCGCCGCCTACGCGGCGCTTTCAGTCAACATCCCCTTTTGCGGCACCCGGCCCGCTGCCCGCAAGGCCATATGCCCCCAAAGCACCGGCAGGCCGGGACACAATAACGCCCCGGCCTGCCATCCGCCTATGTGCAAAGACATTTTTTAACTGGTGCAATCTAGGCCATTTGCCCTCCTTTATCTGCCTGCCGCCGGTAATACCCCAAATTTTGTCATCTCTTTCTCCAATACGGCCGCATGTGCCGCTTCCATCTCAGTCAGGGGCATACGCAGAGCACCGCTGCAAAATCCCATCAGCTGTGCGGCCTTTTTCACCGGAATGGGGTTGACCTCGCTAAAAAGCGCATCAATAAGGGGCAGCGCCCGCAGCTGCAGCTTACGGCTCCCCTCCACATCCCCTTCAAAAAAGCGGCTGCAGATTTCATGTGTCTGGCGCGGGGCAACATTGGAAAGAACGGAAATCACGCCCTTTCCGCCCAGTGACAGCATGGGCACGATAATGCCGTCCTCCCCGGAATACAAATCCACGCAGCCGTCCGCCAGCTGCATCAGGTGCGCGGTCTGTCCGATATTACCGGTAGCGTCTTTAACCCCCACAATATTGTCCACATCCCTACAGAGCCGGACGATAGTCTCCGGCTGGAGGGCAACACCCGTGCGCCCGGGAATATTGTACAAAATCACCGGAATCTCCACCGAATCCGCAATGGTTTTGAAATGCCCATAAAGCCCGTTCTGCGTTCCTTTATTATAATAGGGCGTTACCAAAAGCAGGCCGTCGGCCCCGCTCTTTTGTGCCTCTCCTGAAAGGTAAACCGCCGTCTGCGTGCAGTTGGAGCCCGTACCGGCAATGACCGGAATCCTGTGGTTTACTTTCTCCACACAATAGCGGATCACCTCCAAATGTTCCTCGTGCGTCAGGGTGGAAGATTCGCCGGTAGTGCCGCAGACTATAATCGCATCCGTCTGATTTGCCACCTGAAATTCAATAAGCTTGCCAAACGCTTCATAGTCGACAGATCCATCCTCATGAAAGGGAGTAATAATCGCAACTCCCGCTCCCCTAAAAATTGCCATACTTCACTCCATTTCTGCGCTGCCCTATTGTGCAAAGCCATACATGGCTTACGGGTTTGTGTTAAGCCATATATGGCTTTGCAGCGCGCAGACACAAATCCCGGATAGAAAACTGTAATTTTCCATCCTGCCTCCTCATATGCAATTGTTATGTTTTCGATCCTTATGACATATTTTATCACCCTGCCATAGTGCTGTCAACGCGGTTTTCCTGGGTCTCAATATAAGTGATGGAATCCGCCATTCTGCCGATGGCCTCCCCCATCCCCCTGCCGGTCAGCACTACATTGGTCTCCCAGCCTTGTGCCGCCAATACATTCTTTAAATCCTCTTCCGTGATAATCTCGTTTTCCAAAAGCCCCAGCACCTCATCCAAAATCAGCAGGTCACATTCCCCGGTATTCAAAACTTTTTTGGCAAAGTTTAAGCCGTTGCGGATATTGGCAATCTCCTCCTGCCTGCGTTCTTTTGTCAACTCCAAAAAATCGCAGTCGGATTTTTCAAAACGGAACTGTCTGATCTGTGGCTCCAGACGCTTCTGGAAATCAAAGTCCCCCAGATTATGCCCTTTTAGGAAATGGACAATCATCACATGTTCTCCCCGGGCCGCCGCTAAAAGCGCTTCCCCCAGCGCCGCCCGGTATTTTCCGTGTCCGGATCCTGTAATAATATGAATTTTACCCATACGGAGTTTCCTTCCTCAAACGGGCATTTCGCGTCCGGAACTGCCCTTTTTGGGCAATTTTACCACAAAACGTCGAATAAAGCAAGTTTTATCGCTTTTTTGCACGGGAATCGGTTACGGTTTGCTGCTATTCACGGGCCAGGAATGCGCATAAACTGCGCGTTCCGTACACGCACCATGCGGCAAGGGCCGCATGTGTGCATGCCCTTCATAGGAAAGCCCCGACCGGCAGCCGGGCATATGGGCAAGCTTGCTTGCACAGATACCCGGATATCGGGCGGGCAAGCCGGCATGAGCAAGTAGGGCGACAGCCCGGATTGTGAATACCGGCGGCGGTTGCGTGAGCGCGCCAGCGCGTAGCAACCGGCTTTCATGCGTGGTGACGCGCCAACAATGGCGCATGGGGGTTTACTATGAGCGGCCCCTGGGCCGTGAATCGTAACACGGTTTAGACAGCAATGTCATTTAGTTAACGCCTAAGCCAGCCGGGAGGGAAATAAAATTCTCAAGGAGCCCCTGAAAAAGCGTCGGCACTTGGTGAGGTATTCCACGAACCTAGTGTCCGCTACGCTTTTTACGGAGCGAAAGCGTGGCGACGAAGAATTTTATTTCCCTTCTGGCGTCCGTAGACGTTAACTTAATGACATTGGGCCGTAAACGGTAACTTAGGCGATGTAAGAGAACGGACCGCCCCTTTAATCCAGCAGTTCCAGTTTGCTCACGGAGACTTCGTAGGCGATTCTTTTTTCGATTTGGTCGTCGGAAAGCTTTTTCATGTATTCCCGGCTCTGGATACGTCCCCACACTGCACAGTGGGCGCCCACCTCAAAGCCGCCCGCATACCGGGCATTGCGGCCCCAGCAAATGCAGGGTATATAATCGGATTTTCCATACGGGCGGTTTACGGCAAGAAGGACGTCCGCAATTTCCCTGCCCAGAGGCGTCTTGCGGTAAACCGGCTCCTTGCAAATATAGCCATCCAGATAAATCTGGTTGGTGCGTGAGCTTTCCTCCAGTTCATCCACAAACGCGATTTCCCGGGCAAAAACCGATAAAATCAACTTGTTTTT
>CARDPF010000365.1 GCA_948960675.1 uncultured Eisenbergiella sp. | reverse complement strand
GTGGCAGACCCGGCCGTATCCGGGTGGTTGGAGGAACAGGCACTTCCCGCTGACACATAAATCCCCCTCTCCTCCAGCGCATGCAGCAGCACTTCGCTGCGCACACCCGCAAAGGAAACACTGACCACGTGGGGCGCGCTCTGCCTGCCCGGCAGTCCGTTCACCCCTACCTGCCCCAGCCGGCCGACCTCTTCCGTAAACATCCTGCGCAGTTCATACATCCTGTCCGTATCTGCTTCCAGGTTCGCGTACACTTCCTCCACGGCCTTCGCCATCCCTGCAATCCCCGGAACGTTTTCCGTGCCGGAACGCAGTCCGCGCTGCTGGCCGCCGCCCAAAACAATGGGCCGGATTTTTACCTTCTCCCCCACATACAAAAAACCCACCCCTTTTGGCCCGTGAATTTTGTGGGCGGAAACCGAAAGCATGTCGATGTGCATTTTTTTTGGATAAATCCGGAATTTCCCATATCCCTGCACCGCATCCACATGGAACAGCGTATTGGGATTCATCCGTTTAATCAGTTCCCCCGCTTCCGCAACCGGCTGCAGGGCGCCGATTTCATTGTTCGTATGCATGACGGACACCAAAACCGTGTCCGGACGGATTTCCCGCTGCAAATCTTCCAGCCGGATCCTGCCGTTTTCGTCCACAGGCAGATAGGTCACTTCAAATCCCTGTTCCTCCAAATACTGCATGGTCTGCAAAACCGCCGGATGCTCGATTTTGGTTGTAATCAGGTGGCGGCCCCGGCGGCAGTTGGCATAAGCTGCGCCCCGCAGCGCCAGATTATCCGATTCCGTTCCTCCCGAAGTGAAAAAAATCTCTTTGGGATCCACTTTTAAATTTTTGGAGATCACATCCTTTGCGTACCGCAGATATCCCTCCGCCTGCATGCCTTTATTGTGCAGGCTGGAAGGATTCCCGTAATCCTCACACATGATTTTGCTTACCAGCCCTGCCACACTGTCAAAACACCTTGTGGTGGCTGAATTGTCCAGATAGCATTCCATACCTTTCACCTACTTCTCCCAATGCCAAAAACCGCCCTCCTGCCCGTCTTTTTCCTGCCAAAACCGCCACCCGGCAGCGACGATTCTCCCGCTACGATTCCAGCAATTTCCTATAAGGCAAAAAAGCGGTTGCCGGCGCATAAAATCTTCTGCTTTATGATATGCAATGCCGGACTTTGCGCAACTTTCCCCTGCCATTGCTTTTTATGCTATTTTTCCAGCGCATACACCAGCCACGCCATCACCGTCATCCCGGCGGTCTCCGTGCGCAAAATTCTTTTTCCCAGGGTAACCGGAAAAAAGCCTGCGTCCGCCGCTGCATCCACCTCCTCCGGGGCAAACCCGCCCTCCGGGCCGATAAACAGCGCAATTTTTTGCCCCGCTTTGGCGGACGCAATCTTCTCACGGGTCTGTTCCATTCCTTCCGCCAATTCGTAGGGAATCAGCTTTAAATCCATGGAAGCGGCCTGGGTGAGGGCTTCCCCCACGGTACATACCTCCCCTATCTGCGGAACCACCCTGCGCCTGCTCTGCTTCGCGGCCGCCTCTGCGACAGCCTGCCAGCGGGCCCTCTTTGCCTGTGCCTTTTTGGGGTCGAGGCGCACCACGCTGCGCTGTGTGGCCACCGGCACAATCCGGTGTATGCCAAGTTCCACCGTCTTTTGTACGATCCATTCCATTTTGTCCGCCTTGGGAAGCCCCTGAAAAAGCGTCACCTGTACCGGAAGTTCCACGCCGTCCTCCCGGATAAAGCACAGGGCGCAGACCACTTCCTCCTTATCAAACGCCTCGATCCTGCAGCGGTATTCCTTTTGGTCCACGCCGTTATAGACCGCGATCTCATCCCCGGCTTTCATCCGCAGCACATTTTTGATATGATTGACATCGCCGCCCGTTATCACGATACGGTTCCCCTGTATCTGGGACGGTTCCACAAAAAACTGATGCATATACCCGCTCCCGTCAGTTTTTCTGTGCCGTGACGCTCACCCACTCGCCCTGGTAAGTAACCTCCAAGACGGTAAGACCCGCCGCGCGCACCGCTTCCACCACTGTCCCCTCCTTGTCATCAATAATGCCGGAGGTGATATAGATTCCTTTTGGCTTTAATTGCCTGACAATCACGGGCGTCAGGCACACCAGCACTTCCGCCAGAATGTTTGCCACCACAATGTCGTACTTTTCGTATCCCACCCGGTCCTGCACCGCTGTGTCCGTGATAATATCGCCGATCATCACCTCAAACTGTCCGGGCGCAATCCCGTTATTTTCCCGGTTATCCTCCACCGCCGCCAGCGCACAGGGATCCAAATCCGTTCCCACCGCATGTCCGGCTCCCTGCAGCAGGGAAAAAATGGATAAAATGCCGCTCCCCGTCCCCACGTCCAAAAGCTGTGTATTTGGCGTGATAAATTTTTTGAGCTGCCGGATGCACAGCTGGGTGGTCTCATGCATGCCCGTGCCAAAGGCCGTACCGGGGTCGATATGCAAAACCATCCTGTCCTGGTCCTTAGCCGCCACTTCCTCCCAGGACGGAATCACCAAAAGATCGTCGATGTAAAACTGGTGGAAGTACTGCTTCCAGTTATTGATCCAATCGATGTCTTCGGTCTCATCCACCTCAATATTACCCGTCCCAATATCACAAAAGCAGCGCAGGCCTTCCAGTACTTCCTCCACCCTGGCCCTGACGTCCTCCTGTGTGACCGGGACGCCCCCCAGCAGCAAAAGCCCGTCCTGCGTCTCTTCCACAAAAAAGCTTAACACTGCGGCGCCGTCGTCCCCCGGCCCCTCCGGAAGGATGTCCACAAACATCTGCTCCTTCTCCAGCGCCGTCAAAGGAACCTTGTCCTCAATCTGCGCACCCTCAAGGCCAATATCATATAACGCGCTGATAATAATATCCTCTGCTTCCACCCGCGTCTGAATCCTGAATTTCTTCCATTTCATTGCGCATTCCCCTCATTTTCTGCTTATACCGGCTTGCCCGCCCGATATCCGGGCGTCTGTGCAAGCAAGCTTGCCCATAC
>CARDPF010000364.1 GCA_948960675.1 uncultured Eisenbergiella sp. | reverse complement strand
CATGAGTTTATGGCGCTGCAGTATTCCACCTATAACAGGATGCTGCTGCCCCTGCTTGGACAAAACGGGCTCGTGTTTGTGGAACATCATGAAAAGCTGACGAAGGCGCAGGCAAAATTTGTGGATGCCTATTTTGAGGATCACGTATATCCGGTACTGACGCCCATGGCGGTGGATTCCTCACGGCCCTTTCCCCTGATCCGCAATAAGACGTTAAACATAGGAGCGCTTTTGACGAAGAAAGGGAAGAAGGGGGATGAGGCGGAATTTGCCACCGTGCAGGTGCCCGGCGTCCTGCCCAGAATCGTGCAGATACCCTCCGATAAAGAGACACAGGAAAAGGCGATCACGGTTATTTTGCTGGAGGAAATCATAGAACGCAATATCAGCAAGCTGTTCTTAAACTATGACGTGCTGTGCGCCCATCCTTTCCGGATTACGAGAAACGCGGATTTGGCCATCGACGAGGATGAGGTGGAGGATTTGCTTTTGGAAATCGAAAAGCAGATCAAAAAACGGCGCTGGGGACACGCCGTACGTCTGGAAGTGGAAAAAGGGGCGGACAAAAAGCTGGTCAGGCTGTTGGAAAAGGAACTGGAACTGGAGGAGGGGGACGCGTTTTATGTGGACGGTCCCCTGGATCTGACCTTTTTGATGAAAATGTACGGACTGGAGGGCTTTGACCATTTAAAGACGCCCAAATACACACCGCAGCCGGTGCCGGAGTTTTCCGGGGAGGAGACGGTGTTTGAAAAAATCGGAAAAGGGGATATTTTGCTGCACCATCCCTACCAGACTTTTGAGCCGGTGGTGGATTTTATCCGGCAGGCCAGTAAGGATCCGGACGTATTGGCCATCAAACAGACGCTGTACCGGGTCAGCGGCAATTCCCCCATCATCGCTGCGCTGGCGCAGGCGGCGGAAAACGGCAAGCAGGTCACGGTTTTGGTGGAGTTAAAGGCGCGTTTTGATGAGGAAAACAACATCGTATGGGCCAGAAAGCTGGAACAGGCGGGATGCCATGTGATTTACGGTCTTGTGGGGCTAAAGACGCACAGCAAGATCACGCTGGTGGTGCGCAGGGAGGAGGACGGTATCCGCCGGTATGTGCATCTTGGCACGGGCAATTATAACGATGCGACGGCAAAGCTGTATACCGATGTGGGACTGATGACGGCCAACGAAGCCATCGGGGAGGATGCCACGGCGGTATTTAACATGCTTTCCGGGTATTCGGAGCCGCGCTCCTGGAATAAATTGAGCCTTGCGCCGCTATGGCTAAAGGACCGCTTTTTGCACCTGATCGAGCGGGAGAGAAAGAACGCGCAAAAGGGAAAGAGCGGGCACATTATCGCCAAGATGAATTCCCTTTGCGACCAGGATATTATTGTAGCCCTGTATGAGGCAAGCTGTGCGGGGGTGAAGATTGATTTGATCATCCGTGGAATCTGCTGCCTGCGGGCGGGCGTGCCCGATGTGAGCGAGCATATTACGGTTCGTTCCATTGTGGGGAATTTTTTGGAACATGCGCGTATTTTCTATTTTGAAAACGGGGGAAAGCCGGAGTATTACTGCGCGAGTGCGGATTGGATGCCCAGGAACTTAGAGAGGCGTGTGGAGATTTTGTTTCCGGTGGAGGATCCTGCGCTGCAGGAAAAGTTGAAGCACATTTTGGCGGTGCAGCTTAGGGATAACCAAAAGGCACATATCCTGCAGCCGGACGGCAGCTATGAAAAAGTCAAAAAGCGCAATGAGCCCCCCTGCTGTTCGCAGGATGAATTCTGCCGGGAAGCCGGGGAGACGTCGCAGGATTCCAAAAAGCCAACTGATACCCGGGTATTTTTGCCAAAAACCCATTTGGGAATAGAGATTTAAAGGGGAGTTACCATGAACCAGTATCAGATTGTGCTTGCTTCCGCCTCGCCTAGAAGAAAGGAGTTGCTTTCCCGGATTGGCCTGTCTTTTCTGGTCTGTCCGGGCGGGGGAGAGGAGCATCCGACACAGGAAAGGCCGCACCGGGTTGTGGAGGAACTTTCCGCGCAAAAGGCGGCGGAAGTTTTTGCACGGATGCCGGACAGCCTTGTCATTGGGGCGGATACCGTGGTGGCCTGTGGCACCATGATTTTGGGAAAACCAAAGAGCCGGGAGGATGCCTGCCGTATGCTGGCAGAATTGCAGGGAAAAAAGCATGCGGTTTATACGGGCGTGACGGTGATCTGGCCTGCGGCAGGCAGGGCAGGCGGGCAAAGCTTTACTTTTCACGAGCGCACGGAGGTGGAATTTTATCCCATGTGTGCCGAAGAGATTGCCGCCTATGTGGAGACCGGGGAGCCCATGGACAAGGCGGGGGCCTATGGCATTCAGGGACGCTGCGCCGCCTATATCAAAGGAATTGCAGGGGATTACAATAATGTGGTGGGGCTGCCGGTGGGCAGGCTCTATCAGGAATTGCACAAGAGGGGGCTGGTTTGAAAAAAGCGGTGATATTTGATCTGGACGGGACGCTGGCGGATACCCTGGAGTCCATTGCCTGGTGTGTCAACAGGACGCTTCAGGATATGGGGCTGCCGGCGATTGCCGGACAGGAGACGTTTAAACAGTTGGTCGGAAACGGTGCGCGGGTGCTGATGGCGCGGGCGCTTCGTATGGCAGGGGACATACCCGGCCCGGAAGATGCACAGTCGGATGTGGACGGGATTGTGGTCGGCACAGTGCGCATGGAAGAAGCGATGGAGCGCTATACCCGGTATTTTGAGAAAGGATGCATGTACAGGGTCAGGCCCTATGCGGGAATTGGGAGCCTTTTAAAAAGACTGAAAGAACAGGGCGTCAGGATTGCCGTGTGCAGCAATAAACCCCATGCAAATGCGGTATATGTGGTGGAGTCGCTTTTTGGAAAGGACTATTTTGACGCAGTGCAGGGGCAGCTGCCCGGTGTTCCCAAAAAACCGGCGCCGGACGGTGTGTTTATGATTTTGGAAAAGCTTGGGCTCCATCAGGAAGATGTCCTCTATGTGGAGATCGGAAGAGCGTCGTGTAGGGAAAGAGTG
>CARDPF010000363.1 GCA_948960675.1 uncultured Eisenbergiella sp. | reverse complement strand
GGCCGCCGTTATGCCTTCCAGCAGCATTTCCCGGGACATGGAAGGCATGCTTTTTTTGTCCACTGCCTGTTCGGGAAGGTAGGGAATATGGATAAATCCGCTGCGTTTTCCCGGGTATTTGGTGGCGGTCAGATGACAAACCCCGTAGGTGACATGGTTGCAGACAAAAGTCCCCGCTGTGTTGGAAACGGAGGCAGGGATTTTTTTCCCCTGTATCCGCTGTACCATCGCTTTGATGGGGAGGGTGACAAAATAGGCGGCAGGACCGTCCGCAAAGACCGGTTCATCGACGGGCTGGTTTCCTTCATTGTCGGGAATACGACAGTCATCCACGTTGATGCCGATGCGTTCCACAGTGATGTCGGGCCGTCCGCCCGCCTGTCCGATGGACAAAATTACGTCCGGGTCATACCGGGTGATCGCTTCGTCTATGACCCGGAGGGATTTATGACAGACCGTCGGGATTTCCAGCTTGATGATTTGCGCGCCTGCGATGGTATCCGGCAGTCTCTTTACGGTTTCGAGGGCGGGATTTACGGTTTCCCCGCCGAACGGATCAAATCCGGTCACTAAGATTTTCATTTGTCACCCCATTTCTGCGCTGCCATGTTGCGCAAAGCCATGCATGGCTTACGGGTTTGTGCCAAGCCATTTATGGCTTGGCAGCGCACAGACACAAATCTCGCAATTAAAATTTCAATTTTCAATCTTATTCCTCCTGCCCGTTTGGGGGCTTTTTTGTATGAGAGGAAGTTTCATTTCTTCTCGTACGAAAAATCGCGATATATTGCACTTTGGCAAAGCGGCAATTCTTTTTTGGCAACCGCCTAAAAGCTTAAAAACCGAGAACCAGCATCAAAATAATGTGAACCACAATCATGGTAAGCGCCATCGGCAGCTGGGCTTTGATGACTGCCCATTTGCTGTCTTTGGTCTCCAGCACCGCGCATGGGACAATGTTAAAGTTTGCCGCCATGGGGGTCATGAGGGTACCACAGTACCCTGCCGTCATGCCAAGCACGCCGATAATGGCCGGGTTGCCGCCCTGCATAATGACGAAGGGAACGCCGATCCCGGCGGTGATGACCGTGAAAGCGGCAAAAGCATTGCCCATGATCATTGTGAAAATCACCATGCCAAGGACATAGACGATTACGCCCACCAGAATGTTTCCGCTTGGCACTACGGCGGAGATCATGCCGGAAATTACATTTCCCACACCCGCTTCCGAAAATACGCTGCCAAGCGCCCCCAAAAGCTGCGGAAGCAGACAGGCTGCGCCCACCTGCATCAAAAGCCTGGAAGTGTCCTCCCTGGTTTCCGGGATTTTGGGCTTACAAATGACGATGGCCAGGACAAGGGCGATCACACAGGCCACACCGGTCATGATGGCGCCATTTAAGGCGGTGGGAGTGGCCACGCCGTCTTTTTCCACGTTATATTTCACAAAGGAAAGGGCCAGTGCGATGAGTCCCACGGTCAGGGCAGGCAAAAAAATTTTGGTTCCGATCCGTTCACTGGCAGCCTGACGGAACTGTGGGGTGGATTCTGTGAACTTGCCGATTTGCACCTGTTTTGTGGCGGTGAGGCATCCCATGATAACCAGCATGCCGCCCACCACAACGGGCGGAAGCACTTTGCCAAGCATGAAAATGAGACCGGTCAGCGTCCAAAACAAAATGGTGCCGATTTTGGCAGAATCGTTCTTTCGCGCACGCAGGGCGGTATCAAAGCAAACCAGACCACAGAGAACATAGAAAAATTCGGGAAAATAAATGCCTAAAAAGTCGGTCATGATTTTTTACCCCCTTTCAGCCGTTTGTCAAAGAGCAGTACCTGGAGAATGGTCAGGAGGATGGAAATGATCATGACATATATGGCAGACGATGCGATGTCGGACAGGGTCACATCGTAACCGGCGAGCGCCAAACCTGATTGGATGAGAACCACGCTGGCAGAAGCGGGAAAGCAGTTTTGTGCAAAAAAGTTCCCGAAATTTTCGGTGGCGGCGGAGAGCCCCTTGATTCTCTCTTCCTCTTTTTCCGAAAGCCCGGTTCCTTTGGCGGATTGTGCCGCCGCTGCAGCCATGGGCAGGATCAAAGGCCGGATAAACTGTACGTGCCCGCCGATACGGATATTTAACGCAGATGCAACCGAACGGATAACCATCCAGATGGACAGTACCTTTCCTGCAGAGGCGTTTTTGATTTTGCCGATCAAATAGGCGGCCCGTTCCTTCATGCCGTAGCGCTCGATGATGGCAATGACGGGAAACATGATGAGGAAGATGGACATCAGGCGGTTGGCGACAAAGGAAGAGCCGATGATTTCCAGTATGTGGATAAAATCCAGACCGGAGACAAGGCCGGTCACAATTCCCGCAACCAAAACAACGGCCAAAACGTCCAGCTTCAGCGCAAATCCCAATACAATGATTAGGATTCCGATGAGTTTGAGGTATTCCATATGTACTCCTTTCTACTTTGCTGCTTTAAATCAGCATCTTTTTAAAGCATTATAGCGTAAAACAGACAAAATGGCAACTATAATCGGGGATCTACACGGAAAACGTAACAATTTAACCGAAGGCTGAACTGTTACCGGAAATCAATTTTGCAGGAGGGGCGGTTTGAACAGACTAATTTGTAGCGTGATAGAGATTTTATAAAAATAAATTGGCTACTTTGCAAAAAAATAGCCATACTATGATGAAACTGTGCCGTAAAAAGCAAAGTATGGCTTGACAGGAGCCGGAAAGATGTGGTAAAGTACTGCTAACCAAAGTCCGGATGCTTTTGGAGGATCAGGACACAGCGGATAAGACAAAGACTTTGATGGGAAAGAGTAAGATTGCAGGAGGCGGCAGGACAGGGCCTAAGGGTCTGTAGGCCGCACAGAACCTACAGAAAGTGGCCGTCTGATGAGAGGCGCAGGGGAAGGCAGTCAGAATACGTCCCGGAGTTGTGCACCGAAAGAAGTGGCGGGGCAGGATGGTTCCCCTTCCGGTAGGCTGCAACGGCAAAAGAGCGACCGTTATCGCGCAGGGGTAT
>CARDPF010000362.1 GCA_948960675.1 uncultured Eisenbergiella sp. | reverse complement strand
TGTGCAAGCTTGCTTGCCCAGATGCCCGGCTGCCGGTCGGGGCTTTCATAGTAAAGTATAACACACCACAGTTCCTGTCCGCAATCAAACTTTCAGCCCTGCCAAGCAAAATTGATTTCCTTGCATCCCTGCCTGCAAATTGGGGGCCGTGTCAGGCATACCCCTCCTTTTGCTCCTCCCGCTCCCACAAATCATATGTATGGACATCCTTGTCGTCGCTTACATATACGGTTCCATCCTGGGTATTGGTGGTAAAATCACGGATCCTCCCCTTTAAGACCGGATCCTGTGTTTGCTCCTGCCACGTGTCCAAAAGCGTGCGCATCTGCCCAAGGACATCTGCATATTGCGCCTGCCCTGCAATATTATCCCGTTCCAGGGGATCAAACACCAGGTCATAAAGCTGCTCTTTGTCCACCCTCCTCTCCTGCCATCCGTGGGCCAAAAGCAGTTCCTTGCTTGCCCCTTCGTCACAATCCGCACAGTATACGGTATCGGCCTGCGTATATCTTCTGATATACAGCCACCGCTTCGTGCGCACCATCCGCTGCGGTTCGTAATTACAATGATAACTGACCTCCGCATACAATTCCTGCCGAACCTGTTCTTGCAGTCCTGTCAGAACGGGCAGCAGGCTGACCCCCTGTACCCAGTCCGGAACCGGGATACCGGCCAGTTCGCACAGCGTGGGGAAAAAGTCTATCTGGGATGCCAGCGCGTCGCTTGTTTTGCCCGGCGCAATCCGGGAGGGACAAACCAGAATCCCAAAAACGCCCGTGCCGTACCGGGTCAAATTACACTTCATGCCCGGAAATGCAATCCCATGGTCCGTGGTACACAAAACAATCGTGTTTTCCTCCCATCCCCGCTCACGGATTCCCGCCGTCAGGCGTCCCACCGCATCGTCGAACCGTTTTGCCTCCGCCATAAAGTCCGCCATATCCTGCCGGGTCTCTTTTGTGTTCGGGAGGGGCTCGGGAGGCCTTACGTACGCCGGGTTTACCGCATCGTCCCGGGTAAACGGCCGGTGGGTATCCGAAAAGCCGATGTCCAAAAAGAACGGGCCGCCCTCCGTTTCGTCCAAAGCCTTTAGGGCCTGTCCCGCCATTTCCACACTGCTGCGTCCTTCTATTTCCAAAATCCGGTCGTATGCAATCCCGTTGCGCTGCCTTGTCACATGTTGTACGCCCGCCAGAATCGTGGTATACCCATGCTTCTTTACATGGTAAGCCAAATGGCATTCCTTATGGGCAAGTTCAAACCCCCGGTTTACCAGCCCCAGCATTCCGGCGCTGTGCGCCCACATGCCCGTCAGCAGCCCGGCCCGGCTGGGGGAACAGCTGGGCGCGGCGCAGTGCAAATCCCGAAACGCCATTCCCCGCTCTGCCAGCTTTTGCAGATTCGGCGTCGCGGCCCCATAGCCGTATGGCTGGATATACCTGCCCGTATCATGGCAATGCAAATAAACGATATTTTTTCTGCTATTTTCCTTTCCCATACCAAATGGTTTCCTTTCCTTCGTTTTCAATCTTTACCGCCGATCTTCCTGTATTTTCCCGGTGTCATCCCCACTATGTTCTTGAAAGAACGGATAAAACTGGAGGTACTGGCATAGCCCAGCTTTTGGGCCAATTCGTCCAGACAGATACCGGAATCCCTGAGCATGGCTTTTGCCGCATCCATTTTCAACCGGTTCACATACTCCATCAGCGTCATATGCATGTTGCTGCTAAAATAATGGCTCAGCCAGGAAGGAGACAGCTGAAAATGTTCGGCCATGGCGGACAGGCAAAACTCCTCGCCCACGGCGTGCTGGTGGATATATTGCAGCAAAACCTCCATCTGCATCCTGCCCTCTTCCTTCCCTTCCCTTTTTACCAGGCTCTCAATCACATCCAGACAATACGCTGCGCATACCTCTCCCAGCGGCTCCCAGCTTTCCGTTTCCGCAAACTCCTGCATCTTTGCGCTTATTTTTTGATTCAGCCTCCTTACGGTCTGGGGATCGCCGACATGATTCGCCGTAATTTCCATCATTGCCATCAATATGCCAAGGGCTTTCCCCCTCGACAGACCAAAGGGATCCTGTGCGGCAAACCGGGACGACAGCGCGGCCAAACTGTCCACATTGCCGGAAAGCGCCGCCATCTCCAATTTGCGCAGCAGCTCCCCAAAGGGATCCCCTTTTCCTTTATCGGCCAACAGCAAGGAGTACAAATAGAGGCTTTTTCCCGTCTCCCTCCCGGCCAGTTCCCTGACCATGCAGGCTTCCCAAAATGCATTTTTCAATTCCTCCGTACCCGTCTTTGGATCCGACAAAAATATTTGTATATCTTTCCCGGTTTCCTTCCTGTATTGTCCGGCAAGGTTTTCCATCGTATCCGTGATCTCCAAAATTTTCCCGGCCGAAAAGCAAAAAACCGCCGTCGTTTCCCTCACATACGGTTTTTCCAAAATCACACCGTCAAATTCCTCCGACTGCATCCGCCCCACGAGCAGGCGCAAAACAGCCGTCCCCTCCTTTTCCGGCTCCTGTAAACAAATCCCGGCTGCCAGATAACACCTTGTCCCCCCGCCTTTTTGGAAAAACTTTGGCATCCTTTCCGGTTCCACGTAAATGCCCAGCAGCATTTTGGCAAGGGCGTCTTTTTCCAGGACCGGCTCCGCTTCCCGCATCTTTCCTGCAGCCTTTTCCAATGTTTCGGACAGCGCAACCACAGCCTGCTGCACGGTTTCCATTTCGTTTAGGCTGCTGACGCTAAGGCCGGGAACCAGTTCCTGTACCTGATTCTTCAATTTTTGTATCGGCCGGTAATTTTTGCAAAGAAAATAGTATATGCTGATACTTCCAAAAACCAGCAGTCCCAACAGTACGCCGAAATAGTAGCTTTTGAGCCGTACCATCTCTTTGGCCGCCGCCCCGTAATCGAGAACCCCCTGATAATGCCATCCCGTCTCCGCACTGTTATACGTAAAAGCTTCCCTATCCTCCCCCCCTGCCTGTGAACGGTTCCCCGATTCCCAAACCGTATTTTGATACGGATCCTGAATCAGCAAATAATCGTCAAATCCGATCGTCGTACCCACAATTTCTTGGATCTCGTTTAAGCTGTAAAACA
>CARDPF010000361.1 GCA_948960675.1 uncultured Eisenbergiella sp. | reverse complement strand
CCTGCCGCAAAATTCCCATCCCCAGACTACCGGCACGCCGTCCGGGCGCATGGCTAAACTTAATGACATTGATTCACGGTTCGGGAATGCGCACTTGCTGCGCAGTCCGTGCACGGGCCGTGCATAGTAACGATTGGGACGCAATTCTTCGGGCAGGTCTGTATATTTGCCGCTTTTGCAAGACGCATCAGCGTCCGGGAACCTGCATGAAAAAAATTCCTATGCCGCTCCCCACCTGGTTGCCTGCAAGCAGCCAGTTTTTGTATGCCCGGCGCAGTCCCGTATCCTCGGGCAGGGTTTCCAAATGTTTTGTGTCCGCGCAGTTAAAGACCCGCCACAGATCCCCGTTTCCCTCCCTTGTCCCAAACACATCGTATGCGCTCATAAACTGCACGATTCCGCTGTTTTCGCCCAAAAGTTCCCTGTTCTTTGGAAACAGCAGCCAGGAATCGCACACAAATGCGACCTGTCCGTCCGGAAAAGCATCGGCAAAAAACAGGGCCGCCTGCCGGTAGGAAGCCTGACAGGCCTCCCTGTCCAATTTTCCACAGGAGGGAATATGGACATTGACCGCCTTTGTCATTTTGTCCGGCTTTTCTTTTCCGGCCCGCTCATAGCCCTCCGGAAACTCCACCAGTTCAAACTGCAGCCTGCCCAGCGCAAAACGGGTCAGGTCAAAAAACCCGGGAAACCACCAGGAAACAAAGCTTCCCCAAATCCCGTATAGCTTATGGCACTCCATCAGCTTCCAATGCAAATCCATGCAGGAATCATGCCAGATTTGCAAGTCCAGATTCCGTTTTACATACAGTTCCCTAAGCCTTTGTACAAGGCAGAGGAAAATGAGGAGCTTTGCCGTATATTCCTGTACGCCCGCCACGCCGGCAGCCTGCGCCGTTTCGGCGATCATGGCTTTATAATCCAGACGGATATCCCGCCGGTAGGCTGTCAGCCAACGCTGCCAGCACTGCGCCGCCTCCCTGTCCCCTGCAACCGCCAAAAGCGCATTCTGCATCGCGTCGGCTGCTTCTGCCGGGAAATCCAGTTCCTTGCAGATTTCCCGGATATTTTGCAACAGTTCTTTCAAATCCGTACTGTTGTACATTTCTACCTCCATACCGCTTCAAAGGGCATTGTCTTTTTGCACACCGATTTGTACGGTCTGACCGTTCACGTTCCACTCTTTGCAGACCGCAAGCGTTTCGTCCTTTGTAATCCCGTTTGCAAGCACCTTTTGCGCGATCGTTTCCCGGTTTTGCAACACGATCCCGGCCACCATCTCGTTTCCGCAGATACTGACCCGGATATGATCCATCACCTCAAAACCCGCTTCCTTGCGCATGGTCTGGATTTTGCTGATCACCTCATACACAAACCCCTCTTCCACCAGCGCGTCGGTCAGGTTGGTATCCAGCACCACGGTCACATCTGCATCCGTCTCGGACACAAACCCGGGCTTTTGGCTCATGTCAATCAAAAGATCCTCCTGAGACAGTTCCACCTGCACGTCGCCCGCCATAAACCGCAGGGCGCCTCTAGACTGCAGTTCCTCCATCGCTGCGTTGCCGTCCAGTTCCTCCAAATGCTTTTTGATCACTCCCAGCTGTTTGCCGTACTTAGGGCCGACCGTGCGCAGCTGGGGCTTGAACGTATAGGAAGTGAACTCCCGCACGTCGTTTGTAAACACAATGTCCTTGACATTGAGTTCGTCCCGGATGATCGCCTGGTAAAAATCCGAAAGCGCCTTGTCCGCTTTGACGAACATGGTTTTGATAGGCTGGCGGTTTTTAATGTTGGCCGCATTGCGGCATGCGCGTCCCATCACCACCACCTTTAAAACCTCCGCCATGTCCGCTTCCAGCGCACTGTCGATTTCGCTTTCCCGGGCCACCGGGAAGTCGCACATATGAATGCTCTCGGGCGCGTTTTCGTCCACACTCCTGACAAGGTTTTGGTAAATTTCTTCCGTCATAAAAGGAATCATGGGAGCGGCCGCTTTCGCCGTGGTCACAAGGGCGGTATACAGGGTCATATACGCGTTGATTTTATCCTGCTCCATCCCCTTTGCCCAGAACCGTTCCCGGCTTCTGCGCACATACCAGTTGCTCATATCGTCCACAAACGTCTCCAGCGCCCTGGCAGCCTCCGGAATCCGGTAATGCTCCAAATGATCGTCCACCGCCTTTACCATCGTGTGCATGCCGGACAAAAGCCACCGGTCCATCACCGGCAGTTTATCGTATTCCAGCGTATGCTCACAGGCGTTGAAGCCGTCAATGTTTGCATAGAGCACAAAAAACGCATACGTATTCCAGAGCGTGCTCATAAACTTGCGCTGCCCCTCCATCACCGCCTTACCGCTGTAGCGTTTGGGAAGCCAGGGGGCGGAAACGGTGTAATAATACCACCGGTTGGCATCCGCACCGTACTGTTTAAGCGCTTCAAAGGGATCCACCGCATTTCCCTTGGACTTGCTCATCTTCTGCCCGTTTTCGTCCTGCACATGCCCCATGACGATCACGTTTTCAAAGGGGGACTGGTGGAACAGCAGCGTGGATTCCGCCATCAGGGAATAAAACCAGCCGCGCGTCTGATCCACCGCTTCGGAAATAAATTTTGCCGGAAACTGCTCTTTAAACAGTTCTTCATTTTCAAAAGGATAGTGATGCTGGGCAAAAGGCATGGCGCCGGAATCAAACCAGCAGTCGATCACCTCAGGCACCCTGTGCATCTGTCCGCCGCAGTCCGGACATTTGACCGTAATGGCGTCGATATAGGGCCGGTGCAGTTCCACCGTCAGCGCTTCCCCATTCCCGGATTTTTCAAACAGCTCCTGCCGGCTGCCGATGGATTCCATATGGCCGCAGCCACATTCCCAGACGTTTAACGGCGTTCCCCAATAGCGGTTCCGGGAAATGCCCCAGTCCTGTACATTTTCCAGCCAGTCCCCGAAACGTCCCTTGCCGATGGACTCCGGAATCCAATTTACCGTATTGTTATTGCGGATCAGTTCTTCCTTCACCGCCGTCATTTTGATGAACCAGGATTCCCGCGCATAGTAAATCAGCGGCGTATCGCAGCGCCAGCAGTGCGGATAGCTGTGTTCAAATTTCGGGGCGGAA
>CARDPF010000360.1 GCA_948960675.1 uncultured Eisenbergiella sp. | reverse complement strand
GGGTGAGATGAGCGATGGGATGTATGTCTATGCAGGGGATCAGATCCGCAGCAAAAGAACGGGACTGTCTGTCTTTGGCAATACATATATTCAGGTGGAAAATATTCCCGGAAGCGACTGGACGGTAGTGGCTTACGTATCCCGGGGAGAAGTTTTACGGGAATTGCACCAGTTGACTTCCAATATGCTGCTGGTGGCCGTTTTGGCGGTTTTGGTGCTGGTAGTGTTGGTGATGCTTCAGGTTCGCCGTGTGATCGGCCGGCCGGTCAGGGAACTGAGCCTTGCGGCCACGAGGATTGCAGAAGGGGAATTGGATCAGGAGATCCGTTACCAGTCCAAAGACGAACTGGGGGTATTGGCATATGACTTTAATCAGGTGACCGTCCGGCTTCGGGATTATGTGGATTATATACAGGAGATTTCCGAAAAGCTACGGGAGATTGCCGCAGGAAATCTGGCTTTTACCTTAAAATACCAGTATACCGGTGAGTTTGAAAAAATTAAGATTGCACTGGATGAGATATCCCGTTCCATGAACGATACGATGGGGCAGCTGCGCACGGCTTCCAGGGATGTAGCGGCCGGTGCGGGGCAGGTTGCCGACGGTGCGACAACGCTGTCCCAGGGATCTACGCAACAGGCGGCCGAGGTAGGGGTACTGGCTGGGCATATCAGTTCGATGTCAGACAGCGTGCACAAGGTTGCCAAAGGGGCACAGGAGGCGAGCCAGATTTCCCGGGAGGTAAAAAGCGGACTTTTGGCCAGCAACGATAAAATGCAGAATATGACGGTAGTGATCCGGCAAATCAGCGATAAGTCCTCCGAGATCCATAGAATTGTCAAAACCATTGAAGATATTGCCTTCCAGACCAATATTCTGGCATTGAATGCGGCTGTGGAAGCGGCAAGGGCAGGGGAGGCCGGCAAAGGCTTCGCCGTGGTCGCGGATGAGGTTCGCGCCCTTGCCGGAAAATCCTCTGAGGCGGCCAAGGAAACCACGGTTCTTCTTGGCCAGACCGTGGAATCCATGGAAGAGGGCGTGTGCGCGGCCCAGGATACCGCAGATTCCATCCTGCAGGTGGTAGGCCGCGCGGATGAAATGAGTAAATTTTTGGATGATATTGCGGATTATACCAAGCAGCAGGACGCCAATGCGGAGGAAATCACCCACGGAATCGAACAGATATCCACGGTAGTGCAGGCAAATATGGCCACTGCGCAGCAGAGCGCTGCAGCCAGCGAGGAATTGTCCGGTCAGGCAGCCATGCTGCGGGATTTGGTAGCGAAATTCCGGCTGCAGGACAGATGAATCCGGCAGCCCTTCTATAAGCTGTAGGGCATGGATAAAAACTTGTTTTGTGGGGAAGATAATAAAAAAAGGAGTGGGTACTGTTTGCCCATTTTCCGGCCCGCTTCCCCCAAAGCGGCCATGCCTGCTAAATTGTTTTTGCGTGGATCAGGCAGTAATGCAGGTTGCCTAAACGGGGAGAATGTATTATACTGAAAACTGCAGGGTGCAGGCGGAAGCCGGATAAAACGTTTCGGGTCTGTCCCGGATTTGCGGTACAATAGAAAAGGAGGTTGTAAGATGGCTAAGTTTACGAAGGAAATGACAATCGGGGAAGTGCTGCAGCTTGATGTCAATGCGGCGCCGGTTCTGATGGAGATCGGTATGCATTGCCTTGGCTGCCCTTCCGCGCAGGGGGAATCCCTTGAGGATGCGGCTATGGTGCACGGTATTGCGGTGGAAGAACTTCTGGAAAAGTTGAACGCGTTATGAAGACATGGCAGGATCCACCGGATAGGTTCGGTGGATTTTGTTTATACGATAGGAAACTTCGTTTCCTATCGTATAAAAAAGGACGGTAATGCGAACCCGCACGCAGGGAAAAAGCTGCCTGACGGCAACCGCGCTCGACGCGGTGTGCGCGCAAAGCGCACACTTTTTTATTCCCGCGGGCGTCCGTAGACGCTAATTTAATGACATTGGTCAATACCCCGCAGTTCTGCTGCGCTGCAAGTTTGATGCCCCGTCAGCTTTGGCGCCTGAATGCTCCAAAAGTAATTTTCAACAAAGCACAAAAGAAAATTTTAGCAAATTTCACAAAATATTTATATTTGCGGGAGGGATGTATAGAAAAAAGTACATTGCTTGTGCTTGACCGCAAACGACTGTTAACATATAATAGGAATTAGAAAAACACATAGCAATATGTATTCTTTTCGGGGAGGATGTATGGCATCCAAACCGCGTAACCAGTCAACAACCCTGCTGTAGCAGGGTGTGTGACACTGCAGCGGCAGCCGGGCAGGTTTACAGGCACGTTCCGTCTGCGGGAATCATATCATATCACAATAGGAGGCTTTTCAAAATGAGACCAGAATGGACAGGTTTTGTAGGCAACAAGTGGGACAGGGAAGTCAATGTCCGTGACTTCATCCAGAAGAACTATGTTCCCTATGAAGGGGACGATGCGTTCCTTGCTGCTCCCACACAGAACACGAAAGATCTGTGGAACCAGGTACTGGATTTGCAGAAGAAAGAGCGTGAGGCGGGCGGCGTTTTGGATATGGATACCAAAGTGGTTTCCACGATCACTTCCCACGGCCCTGGCTATCTGGATAAGTCCAAAGAGACCATCGTTGGCTTCCAGACAGACGCACCTTTCAAACGTTCTTTACAGCCTTACGGTGGTATCCGTATGGCAGAGAAGGCTTGCGCAGATAACGGCTACACCGTAGACCCCGAGATTTCCGAGTTCTTCAGCACACACAGAAAGACGCACAATGCAGGCTGCTTTGACGCTTACAATCCGGAGATGCGGGCCTGCCGTTCTTCCCACATTATCACGGGTCTGCCGGATGCATATGGCCGTGGCCGTATTATTGGCGACTACAGGCGTGTTGCACTGTACGGCATTGACAGACTGGTGGAGGATAAAGAGGAGCAGAAGGCTTCTACCGGCCGTGTAATGACCGATGAGGTGATCCGCCTGCGCGAGGAGATTTCCGAGCAGATCAGGGCGCTCAAAGAGATGAAGGTGATGGCTGCTTCCTATGGCTGCGATATTTCCAAACCCGCCGCCAATGTAAAAGAAGCGATTCAGTGGACTTATTTCGGATACCTTTGCTC
>CARDPF010000359.1 GCA_948960675.1 uncultured Eisenbergiella sp. | reverse complement strand
TGTTTATGATTTTGGAAAAGCTTGGGCTCCATCAGGAAGATGTCCTCTATGTGGGGGACAGTGGCGTGGACATGGACACGGGCCGGGCTGCCGGGCTAAAGACCGCAGGGGTTTTGTGGGGATTTAGGGGAAGGGAAGAGCTTGAGGGGCACGGCGCGGACGTTCTGGTGGAGGATCCCGGGCAATTAGCAGAGTGTTTGAAAGGAGGTGGAAAGGATGCACGAGTATGACGACATGGTTTTGCAATGCTTTTTGCAAAAGCAGGGACAGCTTTTTTCGGAAAACGTGGCGGATACGCTGGAAGAAGCGGAGGCCTTTTTGGAAGAATGCATGGCAGTGGTGGTGGATTCGGCCAAAGAAGTCAGGGAGTATTTTGAGGAGGAAGGCATTGATATGGAAGATGCCGAAAAAATTCTGGAAGCGGATGAGGTATTTGAGGTAGGGGACGGCAGGTACCTGATTGTGGAAGGATGATGTGGTTCAGCCACAATGTCATTTAGTTGTGCGTCGGCGGGCGGCAGGAATGCAGCGGCAGGACGCACCCTTTTTTAGAATGTAAAGTACCGCCGGACCACCTCGGCGACCCCGTCATGGTCGTTATCGTTTTGGGTAACATAATCCGCGCATTCCTTCACTGCCGGATCCGCATTTGCCATGGCTGCTCCGGTTCCTGCCGCCTCCAGCATGGAAATATCGTTTTCGGCATCCCCCACGGCGACGGCCCGGGAAAGCGGGATGTGCAGATAGTCGCACACATAACGGACGGCATTGCCTTTCCCTGCGGTTTTGTCAAAAAATTCCAGGTACTGGTCGCAGGAAAAAAGGGCTGTGACCGTGTCGCCGTATTGGGCAAGGACGTCTTTTTGCAGCGGTTCTAAGCGGGAACGGCTTTCCAGGCTGATGGCGAGAAGCTTATTGGGAGGATTTTGTACGACCCGCATGATATCATCCGTAAGCAGGGCGTCCATACCGGTGCCTTTTCGGTAATATGCCAGTTCGGCATCCTCCTTTTCACAGACGACGTGGGTATCCGTGTAGGACTGGATATGGATCCCCCTTTTATGGGCGAGGGCAATGATTCCCTGCGCGATATTTCGGGGGACGGATTTTTGGAACAAAAATCTTTGGGCGTCACAGTCGTAGACGGCATTTCCGTTGGTGGAGATGACGAGCATGCCGGGAAAAGAAAGACCGGTGTAGCGCATGACTTTTTCGATGCTGTCCTGGGTCCGGCCGGAACTTAAAACCAGACGGTTTCCCGCTGCGGTCATTTTTTGCAAAAGATCCCGCAGCGCGGGGGAGATTTGTTTGGCGGAGTTTAGCAGCGTGCCGTCCATATCCGTAAACAGTATTTTTTCAGACATGAAACAATTCCTTTCTTTTCTCCTTAAGTGCGGTCAAAACGGATTCCGGAATAAAAAGCTTTCCGTAGCCGGTTCCCATTTCCAGGCCGGGCTTGCTTTTGCCGTGGAAATCGGAGCCCCCGGATACGAGCAGGCCAAAACGGGAGGCAAGCTGGCGCATCTCCATCTCTTCCCCGGCGCTGTATGTGGAATAGACGGCTTCCATGCCCACAAGCCCTGCTTCCTTTAGGATACACAGGAGTTTGCGCAGGCCGTCGCCTCCCAGACGGTAAAGGGTCGGGTGGGCAAGAACCGGAATCCCTTTTACCGAGAGAATCAGTTCCACGGCTGCCGATGGGGAGATTTTCTTGCGGGGGACAAAATATTTGGTGTGGTCGCCCAGATACCGGGCAAAGGCTTCCGGCAGGCTTTGCACGTAGCCGTGTTCAAAAAGGTAACGGGAATAATGCCCCCGGGTGATGACGGAACCGGGAAAGGCTTCCAGCAGCTTTTCGTAGCTGATGTCGATGCCGTCTTTGGAGAGCCGTTCACACATTTCGCGGTTGCGCTCGATGCGTGCATGCACGAAGCTGTCCAAATGCGCCAAAAAGGCGGGGGCGTCCTCGTCTATGAAAAGTCCGACGATATGGATGTCCTTTCCCAGATATTCCGTGGAAAATTCGATGCCGGGAATGACCTCGATATTTTGCCTGATGCCGGCGGCAACCGCTTCCTTGATTCCGGCCGTGGTATCATGGTCGGTCAGTGCAAAGGCACAAAGGCCTTTGGCTGCGGCCAGATCCACCAGTTGGGAGGGGGAAAAGCTGCCGTCGGATTTGTCTGAGTGGACATGAAGATCCACCGTTTTTGTCTGTGTCATTTTTACAGTTCGTCCTCTTCCCGGTTGGCGGTATAGATCGTGCGTTTGCGGGCCATTTCATCACTTTCCAGGTATTCGTCATAGGTCGTGATTTTATCAATTAGGATACCGTTTGGCAAAATCTCCATAATGCGGTTTGCGGTTGTCTGTACAAACTGGTGGTCATGGCAGCTGAAAAGCGCAACGCCGGGAAACTTCATCAGGCCGTTGTTTAACGCGGTGATGGCTTCCATATCCAAATGGTTGGTGGGTTCATCCAACACCAGACAGTTCGCGCCGGAAATCATCATTTTGGAAAGCAGGCAGCGCACCTTCTCCCCACCGGAAAGCACCTTCACCTTCTTTACGCCATCCTCCCCTGCAAAAAGCATGCGCCCCAAAAAGCCCCGGACATAGGTGGCGTCCTTTACGGGGGAGTAGCCGGTCAGCCAGTCGGCAATGGTATAGTCGTTGTCAAACTCGTGACTGGGATCCTTTGGAAAATAAGCCTGGGAGGTGGTGATTCCCCATTTGTAGCTGCCCTCATCCGGTTCGGTTTCCCCGGCAAGTATCTGGAAAAGGGTGGTTTTGGCCAGTTCGTTTCCGCCTACAAAAGCAATTTTATCGTTATGCCCAACGATGAAGGAAATATTGTCCAAAACCTTCACACCGTTGACGGTCTTGCTGATGTTGGAAACCGTGAGCACTTCGTTACCGATTTCGCGGTCGGGGCGGAAATCAATATAGGGATATTTGCGGCTGGAGGGTTTGATCTCGTCCAGCTGTATTTTTTCCAGGGCCCGCTTGCGGGAGGTTGCCTGCTTGGATTTGGAGGCGTTTGCGGAGAAGCGGGAGATAAATTCCTGCAGTTCCTTGATCTTTTCCTCCTTTTTGCGGTTGGCTTCCTTCATCTGCCGGATCAGCAGCTGGCTGGATTCGTACCAGAAATCGTAGTTCCCGGCATACAGCGTGATTTTCCCGTAATCAATGTCGGCGGTATGGGTGCATACCTTATTCAAAAAATAGCGGTCAT
>CARDPF010000358.1 GCA_948960675.1 uncultured Eisenbergiella sp. | reverse complement strand
CTGCCAAAAGATCACCGTATCCGGCGTCTCCCGGGGTGGTAAAACCTCCCTGTGGTGTGCGGCGCAGGATACGAGAATCGGTGCGGTGATCGCAACGGTCAGCGGATGTGGCGGGGCTTCCCTTTTGAGGGGGAAAACCGGCGAACATATCTGTCATATGACCGCCAATTTTCCCTACTGGACCTGTGATAAATTTGCGGAATATGCACAATCCGAAGAAGCCCTTCCCATCGACCAGCATATGCTGCTTGCCCTGTGCGCGCCAAGGCCGCTCTATCTTTCAGACGCCATAGAGGACGAGTGGGCAGATCCCCATAAAGCTTTCGAGGCCGCCCTCCTTGCCGGGGAGGCTTACCGGCTTTTGGGAAAAAAAGGCTTGTGCAGCGAAACTTTTCCGGACGTATGCCAGCCGCTTTTGGACGGGGATATCGCTTACCATGTAAGAAGCGGCGGGCACGGTATTTTGCCCTATGATTGGGAACAGTACTTACAGTTTTTGGACAAATATTTTCAGGCGTGACAGCCCTCTATGCCGCGTGCTTTTTGCAGTCCCACAAAAAGGCCGCCCGACGCCGGATCATGCTTTCCCCTTATTTTTTCATCTGCCTTACAAAAAGCAGTGCCGCTGCTATGCAAAATACCGCCGCGTAGCCAACCACCCAGCAAAGATGCAAAAAGATATCCCCATGGTTTCCGCTTAGGACAGCCCTTTCCAGTTCCACCGCATGGACAAAAGGAAGCGCGTAAGCAATTTTTTGGAACGTACCGCCCACCAGATTTAAGTCAAACCACGTACCGGAAAACCATGCGGCCAGATTCGTGAAGAGGGCGCCGCAGATTCCCCCCACCTGTTTCACGTTCCATATGCTGCCACAAAACAGGCCGATGGAGACAAAGAGCAGGGCGATGGGCAAAACAAAAAGCAGAACCCCAAAAATGGCGGCCGTGGCGGGAAGCCCCAAAAGCATGGAAGCCACACAGCAAAGCAGGCTCTGGACTGCTGCTATGGGTAATGTCGGCAGCATGTATCCCAAAATAAAATCCCCTGCCGAAAGAGGCGTCGCATAAAGTCTTTGCAGCAGGGCGCTTTCCCGGTCTTTGGCAAGCAGGGTGGCGGAAAACAGCGTCATAAAGGAAAGGCCGAATACCACAATGCCCGGCGCAAGCTTTTTTATTGCAAATAGAGGAACCGGTACGCTTGCCTGTATCGCGCTCATCAGAAAAAGAAGAATGAGCGGAAATCCCAGTCCAAAGGCCACATGCAAAGGATCCCGCAAAATTTCTTTTGCGGTTCTTTTGGAAAAAGTCCACATTTTCATCCGTTTTGCCCCCTCACTATCGCCACAAAGGCATCCTCAAAATTTTTGGCGTTTGTTTTTTCTTTCAATTCTTTGGCCGTTCCCAGCGCAAGGAGCCGTCCGTCTTTCATAATACCGATACGGTCCGAAAGCGCCTCCGCCTCTTCCATGTAATGCGTGGTCAATATAATAGTGACTTTTCCTTTCAGGGAGCGGATCAAATCCCAAAGATCGGCTCTGGCCAACACGTCCAGTCCCAGCGTGGGTTCATCCAAAAACAAAATTTCGGGTTCCCCGATCAGGGCCATGGCAATGCTCAATCTGCGCTGCCAACCGCCCGACAGCTTCCCCGCCCTCTTTTTTAAAACATTGCCAAGGCCAAACCGTTCCGAAATTTCTTCTGTTTTTCTGCGCGTCTTTTCTTTGGAAAACCCATGCGCCCCACACATCAATTCCAAATTTTCCTTCACATTCAAATTGGGGGCGACCGCCGTTTCCTGCGGCGATATGCCAATCTTTTCCTTGGCCCAGGACGGCTCTTTGACAATGCTGACCCCATTCAGAAAAGCGTCCCCGCCGGTAGGCTTTACCAGACAGGAAAGCATCTTGATGGTGGTGGTCTTTCCCGCGCCGTTTACACCCAGCAGGGAAAACAGTTCCCCCTGTCCGATGCCAAGGTCGAGGCCGTCCACGGCTGTCAGATCCTTATATCTCTTCACAAGACCGACTGTTTGAATTGCTTCCATTTACGCCTCCTCCCCGCCAAAGCGGCATTTAAGCCCAGCATAGGCATCCGTCAATACATCGCTGATAAAATCCATCCCCCAGTCCAGGTAGGAGGTGGCAATCATTGTGGCAATCCCATGCACATAAATCCACATTTCCAGATGAAACCGGTAAGCCTTTTTTCTGTCAATTCCCACATTTTTCTCAAGCATTGCAAGCAAAGGCGCAATCTCTTCCATGCCATCCCCGATTTGCTCCTGTGAACGGTCTCTCATGAACAAAAGTTTGAAAAGCTCCCGCTCCTCCTTTGCAAAACGGATATATCCCATCCCGCTTGCCTTATAGGGCGGATACTGTCCTTTGTCCATTTCCCTGTGCAGATAATCCTGATACAGCTTATCGGCGGCGGCCAGCACCTCACACTGTACCTCTTCCATATTCCGGAACAACCCAAATATGGGTTTGACAGAACAGCCCAGCTTGGCTGCAAGCGCCCGTGCCGTTAACCCGGCCATACCTTCCCATCTTGTTACTTCCAAAGCGGCCATTATGATTTCTTCCCTTGAAAATTTAAATTTTGGCGGTATTTTTACCATCTCCTTATAAGAAACATTTGTTGCGCAACTTATGTTTCTTATTGTACCAGAACTTACATTTTGTGTCAAGACATTTGCAAAAAAAGACCGGGAATCTGATTTTAGGCTCCCGGCCTTCATAAGGACATCCGTTTTAAAATTTTCCACTCTTGCCCCCGTGCGTTTTTCCGGCGGACGAGACATGCGTGGTTGAGCCGCCCGGACTTTTGGGCTGGCTGCTTTCTTTCGGTTTTGCAGTTCTGGATACGTTTTTGTAGAGGAACAATTCGTACTCCTTGGTCAGCCGCAGGCTGTCCCTTTTCATATAGCTGTCTGCTTTGGGTTGGCTGTAAACCGAATGCAGGCCAATCCGCATGATCCCCGTGACAATCAGCGCTATCACAAAGCCTGCCACTACCGCAATGATCAAAGCGCCCAGAGGGGAAAACGGCTCCACCGGAATATTGTCCACATCATACGGGGCGCCTGTCCTTGCCTGGGTTATGTAATTGTCGCACCATTCGGCAAATATTCCAAACGCCGCCGCATATGCACCGTTACTCAAGTCCGGCAGGAATTTTTCGGACAGATATCCCATTCCGGCGTCCGTGAATGCCGTGATGGCAAAACCCGATGT
>CARDPF010000357.1 GCA_948960675.1 uncultured Eisenbergiella sp. | reverse complement strand
TGGTCGGAGGCGATCCTGGGATCGGCAAGTCCACACTGCTTTTGCAGATGTGCCGCAATCTGGCATCCAAAAGCAGGAGGGTGCTTTACATATCCGGCGAGGAATCCCTGCACCAGATCAAAATGCGGGCCCGGCGTATCGGGGAATTTTCCGACGCCCTGCGGCTTTACTGTGAGACAAACCTTGCGCAGATTGAAGAGGTGATCGCGCGGGAAAAACCGGAGACGGTGATTATCGACTCTATTCAGACCATGTACAGCGAGACGGTGGGGGCCGCGCCGGGCAGCGTATCCCAGGTGCGGGAATCCACGGGGGTTTTGCTGCGGCTGGCAAAAGGTTTGGGAATCTCCGTATTTATTGTGGGACATGTGACCAAAGAAGGAACGGTGGCAGGGCCCAGGGTGCTGGAGCATATGGTGGATACGGTACTCTATTTTGAGGGGGACCGCCATGCCTCTTACCGGATTTTGCGCGGTGTGAAAAACCGGTTTGGATCCACCAATGAAATCGGCGTTTTTGAAATGCGGCAGGAGGGACTGGCCGAGGTCAAAAATCCTTCCGAATATATGTTAAGCGGCAGGCCCACGGGTTCCAGCGGTTCGGTGGTGTCCTGTTCCATGGAAGGGACGAGGCCAATCCTCACAGAGATTCAGGCGCTGGTCTGTCATTCCAACTTCGGTATTCCCAGAAGACAGGCCACGGGCACGGACTTTAACCGGGTTAACCTGTTGATGGCGGTACTGGAAAAGCGGATGGGTTTACAGATCGGGGGCTGCGATGCCTACGTCAATATCGCGGGAGGTATCCGGATCACGGAACCGGCCATTGACCTTGGAATCGTGATGGCGATTGTCTCCAGCTTTAAAAACCTGCCGGTGCCGGACGGCATTTTGGCCTTTGGGGAGGTAGGCTTGGGCGGGGAGGTACGTGCGGTGAGTATGGCGCAGGCGCGGGTGAATGAGGCGAAGAAGCTGGGATTTTCAGCCTGTGTGCTTCCAAAGGTGTGCCTGGAACACATGCCGTCCGTGGGAGGCATGGAATTGGTGGGGGTTGGCAGTGTGGCGGATGTGATGCGGGTCATGTAAAAAACAGCCGCGTCGTATATGGTTTTGCGCAGCAAAGCAGCGCAGAAATGGAGTAAAAAATGAGAGAGATTTCTTTATCCGGATGGAAGGTGGCGGCCATACAGCCGTATCAGTGTATCTACAATCGTTTTGTAGCGGAAGGAATCATGCTTCCGGCGACCACACACTGGATGGATGCCACGGTGCCCGGCAGTGTTTACCGGGATCTCTTGGCGGCGGGCCTGATTGAGGATCCCTATTTTGGGGATAACAGCCTAAAATGTGAATGGGTGGCCAACCGTTGGTGGGCGTACCGCACCACGTTTTTTTGGGAGCAATCCGACTCTGGGGAGGTGCTCAAACTTACATTTTCCGGAATTGATTATGCGGCGATGATCTATTTAAACGGAGAACTGATCGGGGAGCATGAGGGGATGTACCTTCCCTTTGAGGCCGAGATGCAAGGACGGGTCAGGGAAGGGGAAAACGTGCTGGTGTGCGTCATCAAGAATGCGCCGGATGCCGATCCGCAGGGCGGGTTTACGTCTAAAACCCGTTACCTGAAAGCACGTTTTAACTATAAGTGGGATTTTTGTACCCGTCTGGTCAACTTAGGCATTTATGACGAAGTGACGCTTAGGGCCTATGATACGGCCGAAATTACGGACAGCTTTGCCCGCCCCCAAAAGACCGCGGATGGCTGGAAACTATATACGGAAATGGAGATTTGCGGATACCGCGAGGCAGAGGCAGAGGCGGTTTACCGGCTGGAAATCCACACCGCAGACGGCTTAAGGACAGTGACGGCCAGACAGCCTTTTACCCTGCAAAAGGATTATCAGACCGTACGCTGCACCATTGATTTGGCAAAGGAAGGGGTAGACCCCAAACTCTGGTGGCCAAACGGCTACGGGGAGCAGGCGCTTCATTTCGCCACTTTTTCGGTGGAGATGCAGGGACAGGCTGCAGACAGCGTATCCCACCGGGTGGGATTCCGCACGTTGGAGTACCGCCATGCACAGGGGCGGGAGGATGCCCTGCCTTACCTGTTTGTGGTGAACGGAAAGAAGATTTATTTGAAGGGGACCAATATGGTTCCGCTGGACTGTATGACAGGTCTTACCGAAGACGAAATTATGGAAAAGCTGTCCGCCGTGCGGGACGCCAACGTCAATTATGTGCGGATTTGGGGCGGCGGGCATATTGAGGGCGAGGCCTATTACCGCTGCTGTGATGCGCTGGGACTGATGGTTTTGCAGGAGTTTACCATGTCCAGTTCCGGATGTGACGATGTGCCCTCCAAAAACCCGGCTTTTGTGGCGATGCTGCACCGGGCGGCCGTCTGCCAGATGAAGAAAAAGCGGAACCATGTATCCTTGTCCCTCATCGACGGCGGAAACGAACTGACGGACGCAAAATATTTGGGACGTCCTGACCATGAGGGCCATCCGGCCACCTTTGAGGATGGGACGCTGGCCATGCTGCGCGGCGTATGTGAGGAGATTTGTCCGGATGTTATGATGCTTCCCTCTTCTGCCACCGGGCCCAATGCGCTCTTACAAAAAGGGGATTTGGGGAATAACCACGATGTGCACGGGCCCTGGGGGTACATGGGTGTGGAGGAGCACTATACCCTTTACAACGAGTCCGACAGCATTGTGCACGGGGAATTTGGCTGCGGCGGTATCTCCGGCTTGGATGCGCTGGAAAAAATCCTGCCTCCCGACCAGCTGCACCTGACCACCTCCTATGAGAATGCGCTTTGGGCACACCACAGCGGGGGCTGGGACAGCTACAGCGACCGGGAGAGGTTGATGTTCGGCGACCTTGACGGCCTTGCCTTTGCAGATTATATAAAGGTCAACCAGTTTGTGCAGGCGGAATCTTTGCGCTATTCCCTGGAGGCCAACCGCCGCCGCCAGTGGGAAAATGTGGGGGAGATGACCTGGCAGTTTAACGAGCCGTGGCCGAATCTGCAATGCTCCAATGTGCTGGAATATTACGGCGGCAAAAAGCTGGCATACTATTTTGTCAGGGACGCGTATGCGCCTGTGCTGGCCAGCCTGCGGTACCACAAGCTGTTTTACCAGCCCGGGGAAGCGTTTACGGCTACCCTGCACCTGCTCAATGACCGGGCCGACGCGGCCTACCGGGTGGAAGCCGTGGTGGAGACGCAGGCAGG
>CARDPF010000356.1 GCA_948960675.1 uncultured Eisenbergiella sp. | reverse complement strand
TGATCAGTGGTAGCACAATATTCACACTCTGTCCGTAAGATACGGACGGGGTGCGCCAATTGTGCGCCAGCGTCAAAAATTCCGTGGTGGTGGTGACGGTTCCGCTCTTTTCCACCGCCGCGTCCATCTGCCCTTTCACCTTCCCCACGTAATCCCACATCTGCACTTCCGTCATTTTTTCGGAGTTGGCGATATAATAAATGCCGCTGTACAAAATGCTGTCCAATTCGTCCAAAATATACTGCTCCGGATCCTCCCTGCGGATCAGGGTTTCCTTATAGTTGACCATCTCTTCGTCCGCATCGGCACGCTGGTCGTCGTTGATATAAGAGGTGTCTTTGGAATCCTCTTTGTTACCGGAATTGTCGGAATTATCGGAACCGTTGGAATTGCCCGAATCAGTATTGGGGACGTCCGGAACGGGGGCAGGCGGCTGGTTGGAACTTCCGCTGCCTGCGGATGCAAGCACCTTTACGATGCCTTTTTCCAGTTCTACAAATGCATCCAAATCGGCTTTCGATTGATTTCCCTGCTCAACCTTGATACGCGCGATTTCAATTTCCCGCCGAATGGATTCATAGTTTGTATGATTTTTATATCCCTCTAAAATAGTATATAGGTCACTTACTGCTTTATTCTTTTCTTCCGCAGTAGCAGAAACCGGATCCGCCTGCGGACTGGTTGCCCCTGTAGTTCTTGCTTCATTCGAAGTTTCCGTCGTCAGTTCTGTCGCCAAAACCACCATACTCCCGCCCGCCGACGTCCCTGCCATCCACACCGCCAAGCCTGCAATCAGCAATTTTCTCCGAAATTTTTTCATCCTGTTCATTTTCTTCTCCCTTGTCACTCTCCGTATCTTCCGCCGCGTCTTTTTTCCCAACTGCCGCATTTTGCCAGACGCAAACGTTATTCTACATCCCCACTAAAAACCTCCGCATCCGCCCGCAGCCCGCTGCGCTTGGCCCGGTTATCCTCAATCTGCACAATCTTTCCGTCTATAATATGAAAAATGCGGTCCGCAAAGCTGGCCAGATGGTTATCATGTGTGACCATCACCAGCGTCTGCTGCTTTTCCCGCACCACCTTCTGCATCAGTTCCATCACTTCCTGCGACGTGTTGGAATCCAGGTTTCCCGTGGGCTCATCCGCAAAAATAATCTCCGGGTTTACCACCAGTGCCCGGGCTACGCCCACACGCTGCTGCTGCCCGCCGGACATCTGGGTGGGCCTGTGGCTCTTATATTTTTTCAATCCCACCAAATCCAGAAGCGCCGACGCCTTGCGCATCCGCTGGCTTTTGCCCATGCCCTGAAACGTCAGGGGAAGGGCTACGTTCTCCACGGCGTTCATGGTCGCCATCAGGTTAAACGACTGAAAGATAAACCCGATATGCTCCCTCCTGAACTTGACAAGCTGGTTTTCCGTCTTATTCTCCATGTGCTCGCCTGCGATGACGATTTCCCCCTTGGTTGGCTTCTCCAGTCCCGCAAGCATATTTAAAAGCGTCGATTTGCCGGAACCGGACGTTCCCACAATCGAGCAAAATTCCCCTTTATAAATGGTAAAATCCACGCCGTTTAAGGCACGCACCTTGGTATCTCCCACCCGGTATACTTTATACAAATCCCGCACCTGTATCACCGGCTTTTGCGTATCCTGCATCACATACCTTCTTCCTTTACTGCAACCGCCCATACGAATCCGTCATTTGTCGAACAATGTACCAAATAGTATGCCAAAAGCGACGGATATCATTCCAATAGCATAGCATAGCCAACACCTACCGTCCAGTGTAACATACTTTTTCCAAAAAATCTTTAAGATTCCATTAATACTCACACGAAATCCATTTTGCAGACAGGGCACGACGGCAACAGGGGTAGCTTATACGGAGGCAGGCCAGAGGCGCGGGCCATTACAGGCTTTCAAGGATCCCAAACGGGAAATTCCGCCAAAACGCAGGCTGTCCCTGCCACCGTCGTGCCCTGCCTGTAAAATGGATTTCCTTGCCCAAAAGCTACTCGCTCATGGAAAAGCCTTCATATGCCTGCCGCAGCAACTCTACGGCCGCCTTGTCGCTCATGCCTGCAAGGCTTTTCACATCCATCCATTTGAAAAGCGCCGTCTTTTTGGTCAGTCCCATATCCCCGTAATAGCGGTCGGCAAAGTTGTCATACTCCTCCGGTGTGAGCGCATTTCCATTGCAATCCTCACCGGTGGTACTGGCCAAATCCCCTTCAACCCCATAAACGACCCACTGGCTTGCCAACGGCGTTTCCAGTACAAAATCGTCCGTAATATTCAAAGAACTGACCCGGTACAGGTAGGTGTCCGGCGAATCCTTCACCAAATCGTGCACAATAAAATGATTTTTGATTCCTTCTTTCGAGAAGCTGCTATACACCGTCATACTGTCTTCGATGATATCCGGCTGGGAATCCCCTTCCCGAAAGGAAGTTTCCAGCTTTTGCAGTTCCCCGCTTTTATTGATTTTATAAAACGAACTGTACGTATATATTCCCGTGCCGCCCTGGTTGGATACGATCAAAACCGGTCTCCCGTCATTGGTCAGTTCCGCCAGCGTAAAGCAATACCTCTCGTCCGCATACTCGATATCCCCCGCCCAGACCGTCCTGTTTTTGGCAAACACTTCGATCTGCTGCTCCACACTAAAAAGCCCCAGCAGACTATCCGCATACGCTGCGTAATCCGTCCAGCTTTCCGCAAGGTCGGCTACGCTGTCCGTCAAGCCCTGCGCGCTTACATATTCTTCCAAAAAAGTGTCCCGGTAAAAAGACGGCCCCTTCTCCGTTTTTGCTTCTACCCGATAGCTTACCAAATCCGGATGGTCCAGATAAAACATATTATCGGAGTTTTCCTGTAAAAAGACACTGGGCGCATTCCACTGCCTGCTGCCGTCACGGTAGGATACCAGCGCAATCACATCCTGCTTTCCGTCCTGGTTGTAATCCCGGAATGTGACTGCACTCACCCCGTTAAACACATAGCCGGTACTCTTTTGGGTCTTTGGGAAGGTATAGACGATATTCCCATCTTTCACCAGCGCAAACGTTGGCTCACAGCCGCCGTCCATGGGGGCTATGGACGCAAAAAACACCTCGCCCCACCCGTCCAGGTTCGTCTCGAAGCTCTGCCCTGTAATCAGTCCTTCTATTGAATCCCATGCTTCCCCGGTTCCGTTTACATTTTCCCCCAAGTGCACGGTCTCTTCCAGCCCTGTATTTTCAGGTTCCCCACCGCCGTCCG
>CARDPF010000355.1 GCA_948960675.1 uncultured Eisenbergiella sp. | reverse complement strand
CATGCGTAAGGAACTGCCCGTCCGGCAGGGGGAGACGCCACAGGACCCTTTCTGGCCTGCGCACATGCCGCCCCAAACCTACCGGTATCGTTTCCCATGCCCAAATACCAGGTCATGCGCTTACCGTGGGAAAAATAACCGGATGGTTGTTACTATGCATTACACGGCCAACGCCATGACATTGAACCGTGAATGGTAACCACTGTGTAGCCCGCCGGGCTCTGGGTGGCGCGTCCGCAGGTGGGACAGGGAACATCCGGGGGCGCTTCCCCCTTGCCGGGCGGACGGTTCCTTACGCATGGTGGCATGCAAACGATGGAATTTCCCAAAACGCCGTTCCATTCCCGTCAAAAAACGCGGACTGTTTGAGCGCAGCGAGTTTCCGCGTTTTTTGGCGGTTCGGAATGGGGCGGCGTTTTGGTGAAATTCCCCGTTTTACATGCAGACATGCGTAAGGAACCGTCCGCCCGGCAAGGGGGAAGCGCCCCCGGATGTTCCCTGTCCCACCCGCGGACGCGCCACCTAGAGTTCGGCGGGCGGCATGCGATACACCGGATTCCGGCCCGTTATGGCATCCGAAACTGGATGGGGCTTACTTCCTCCCCCAAAGGCTCCATCCGGTATTCCGGAAATTGTCCGAGAAGTTCTTCCAGACACAGCACGGTATTATCCACCACGTCATGCGCCAGCATCACCACCTTTTTACGTCCCAAGGTAGATTCCGTGGCATTGTCAATCAATTTTTGGGGGGTGGATTTTTTCACGGCATCTTCCAGGCTGGCATTCCAGTCAAAATAGACGTAGCCCTTTTGCGTCATCCGCTCTGCAATTTCCTTTCCCACGGCCGCGTCATATGCGTTCACACTGCCGCCCGGAAACCGGAACAGCTTTGCATCCACCCCCGTCGTTTCCAATACCGTTTCATGCGCCGCCTCAAAATCCTCCAGATAGCTGTCCACACTTTCATAGATTTTCTGGTAATCATGGCTGTCACAATGAATCCCGATGGTATGCCCTTCCTCTGCTATCCGCTTTGCCACCTCCGGGTATTTGCGGACATTTTCCCCCACCAAAAAGAAGGTAGCACAAATATTCTTTTCCTTTAGAATATCCAGCACGGCTTCGGTATTTTGTGCGGACGGCCCGTCGTCAAAAGTCAAATACATGGTTTTGGGACGAAAAAACAAATCCATGCCCTCCGCAATTCCCTGTGCAATCTTTTCCTGATACCCCGGCGTTACAAGCTTTTCCCGCTCTTTTTCATTGGACAAAAATCCCGTTTCCACCAGACAGGCAGGCATCCGGGTTTTGCCGGTCACGCAAAACTGTGCGTCGTCCCTCTCCTCCCGCCCGTTTGCACCTGTGTTTAAAAGCACATACCGGTGGAGCAGTTTTGCCAGCCTTTGGCTGTCCCGCATAGGATCGGTTCCGTCATACCAGGTTTCCACCCCGCAGACACGCACATCCTCGTAAGTGTTCTGGTGGATGCTGACATATGCGTCCGCCCGGCAGAGATTTGCAAATATTACCCGCGCCTCCTTGGCGACGTAGGTGTCGGTATCCCTGGTCATCCACACCTGATATCCCATTTCCTCCAATTTCTCCCGCAAAATCAACCCGATCTGTAAGTTAATTTCCTTTTCCTGCACCCCGTCAAAAGAGCAGCCCTCATCCATGCCGCCATGTCCGGGATCTACAATAATCAACGGCTTTTGCCTGCGCCCGGGCGGTATGGGTGAGGCGCTTTCACCTTCTGCTTTTGCATCTTCCCCTTCCGGATTCCCCTTTGTGTTTGCAAGGCCGTTGCCGGACACGGAGGATGTGCCCCCTTGTTCCAGCAATTCCCCCACAGACATCCCAATCCCGGCCTTTTTGGCCTCCTCCTCCACCTTCGGATCCTCCGGCGCCGCCAGCGCAATTGACGCCATATATAAAGAAAACAGCCCCACAACCGCCAAAAAGGCCAGTCCTCCAGCTGCTTTCTTTTTCCTTAGTCCCCATTTTCTTCTTTTGCACATCCCGGACACTCCTTCCAACGTCGCCTTCTCCACCTTTTCCCTAGAAATAAGCTTATGCCGACGCTGCATCAGAATGTCATCAAATATGCATCAAAGTTGCATCTTTTTAATTTGGGACTCCGTGATTTCGATCTTTTTGGCCTTTAAAAGATTTCCCACTGCCCTTTTAAACTCGTTTTTACTCATCTGCATTTCACTGCGGATGCGCTCCGGATCCGCCTTGTCGGTAAAAGGCAGCACACCCCCGCAGCGCTCTATGGCCTCCAACACCTTTTGGGCGTCCGTCTGCATTTGGATGTAAGCTTTCTCCCGCACACTCAAATCCAGCTTACCGTCCTCATGCACCTTCACCACCCTTGCACTGACCCGGCTGCCCACCTCCAGATTCCCATACAATTCCCTCGGGGGAATCAGGGCCGAATAAAGGCCGTCCACCGCCACAAAAGCGCCGAACTGCTGGCTGATCTCATAGAGATATCCCTGCACCCGGTCCTCCTTTTGGTAAGGACTGTCCGTCCGCAGATAGTGGTAAATCTTCATGGTCGCACAAAGCCTTCCGCTCTTATCAATATAAAGCGCCACCGGAAAGCTTTCCCCTTCCTGCACCTTTTTGGTCTGTTCCTTAAATGGAAGCAGCAAATCCTTTTCCAGCCCCCAATCCAAAAAAGCGCCCATCCTCCCCGTCTGCACTACGGTCAGCTCTGCCACCTCCCCAAGCATAATCTTTGGCCGATTAACCGTGGATATGATCCGGTCCTGAGAATCCTTATAGAGAAAAACTTCAATTTTATCCCCCGTCTGCATCCCCCTTGGCACCTGCTTTGCGGGCAGCAGTACCTTTTCCTGCTCCCCTTCCCATTCCGCCAGATATACGCCAAACTCCACCTTTTTGACCATTGTCAATTCCTGTACTTTACCCAATTCCAACATACCTGCTCCCATCTGCCCGCTTTTTGCGGCAATTCAACCTAAACTGGCATGCGCCATTGTCGGCGCGCCACCACGCATGAAAGCCGGTTGCTACGCGCTGGCGCGCTCTCGCAACCGCCGCCGGTATTCACAATCCGGGCTGCCGCCCTCCTTGTTCATACCGGCTTGCCCGCCCGATGTCTGTGTGCCTGTGCATGCAAGCATGCCCATTCACACAGCCGCCGGTCGGGGCTTTCATAGTAAACTGGCATGCGCCATTGCTGGCGCGCCACTACGCATGAAAGCCAGCTGCTACGCGCTGGCGCGCTCCACAGCTGCCGC
>CARDPF010000354.1 GCA_948960675.1 uncultured Eisenbergiella sp. | reverse complement strand
ACTATGTGTCAAACTTGCCATTGTGGTATGACAAGTCCACGTATTTTTCGCGCACGGCATTCGCTTCCGCCGCTAACGGAGACTCCCAATCTCCTAGTCGTTGAACGTTGACCGGCTCTTACGCTACGGCCATTCGCACCTAAACTGGCCCTTGTCTACAGCAGGTAGGAACCCATCTTTTGGGCATTTTATTTCATCCTTCTGCCATCCTGCCAGATGCCGGGTTTTTCGACATCCTCTTGACTTCTTTCCGCTCTCGCTCCGTCGCGCTTGGTCTTTCAACCTACGCTGTGGCGTGCAGGCTCTTAAGGCCGTTTCCATAGGTTTAACTCGTGAGGGTACGCACCGGTCACCCGGTACGCAGGACGTCGTATGATACGACAAATCAAATCGTGTCGATCCGATTCGTCAATACATTATCCAACATATACCTGGTTTTATAAAGGGGTTTTTGCGAGCTTTTGGTCATATATGACCTATCGAAGTTTAAATCTCGAATCGAATTTTATCAAGTTCAAACATCAATTTCTTTTTAGAAATATGATCCGTATCGATTACAACTAATTGATACCCATGATTTCTTGCATACTCGGCTTTTGCATTATCGTTAGCAATTTGCTTCTCAAATGTTTTCATACCGCCAAACCAATCAATCGGAACATAATGCTGCAAACCGTTCAATTCCAACATCTCGATTACTGTCAAATGATTATAAGTTTGTCCGATCACAGGTTGTCGTTTTAATCATGCCATGCTTTGCATATCCTTATAACTTGATAAAATTCTTCCTGTTATCGACAGGCTTTTTATCCTGCCTTCTGCATCATTACAATGCAGTCCAGCGTACATTTTCGCCACAGACTCTGCGTCTGTATCGCACGGCTGCGGAGCCTCTTGGCCGGATTATATTCCATAGTGTCTCAACCATGGTTTCACCGGCTACGCGTTGCGCCTGACCGGGATTTTACCCCCGGCCTTCGGTCTCGGGTTGCGGTTGCTGACCGTCTTTCCCGCTTCATTCTCCGCTCATCATCCACAATCTACACTGCGATTTCACCGTGGACGGCAACACGCCGGAAACAACGCATTTATACATTTCCGGCTATAAACTTACCAGCTGTTTAATGATGATAAGTAACAACTTCGCATATTTCCGTTCTGTTATCGCAAGGCTTTTTATCCTTGCTTCCGGCCCATTACAGACCGGACCGGCGTAACTTTTCACCACAGGCTCTACGCCCGTGCCGCCCGATGGCGAGGACTCTTGGCCAGATTATATTCCATGACGTCTCAGCCATGGTTTCACCGACTACGCTCTGCGGCTGACCGGGGCGTTGCCCCTCGGCCTTCGCTCTCGGATCAAGGCATGACCCTCTTCCCCGCTTCGTTCCTCGCTCATAATCCGCAAGCCTACTCGGCGGCTTCGCTGCGGACGACTCTATATTTTGACAAAAATTCCTGCGCGTCAGATAAATCGTTATTCCAAAATACGATATAATTTAGATGATTATCTAAAGCGAATTGACGTTTCAACAAATCCCGTTCGGTCCATCTCTCGATTGCAGCGAAATAAAAAGACGATCCATCAATCCTGAACCTTTCAATCCAATCATGCAACTGTACAATGTCTTCGAGATTGTCTTTATCAAACCAATGACCGCCATGAACCCAATGTGCGTTCAATTCAATAAACAAATTCAAAGACTGAATGTAAAAGTCGCAATAAAACGGATAACGAACCTCATCGATATATTGACGAATTACATCTTCTTTGCCGAATACATCACACAGCAATTCGTACAAACGGTTCTCAGGCTTTGACGCACCGAAGTTTCCTTTTTCGCACTTTGTTCGCCAAGCCTTTTGTACAAACTCCGGATTCAATCTTGGCCCCGCAGGTGCTTGTTTGGCGTCTTCTCAAAGGGTCCATGTTCAGGGCAAATAATTTTGACCTTCACTGCGCTACCGACGTATTCAACCTCACTATAATCGTACTTTTCGCCATAAATGGACTTTGCTTTTTCAATAAACTTCTCGCGATTTCCAACACGCATTATTCTGGTACCTCCATATATGCAACCATGTTCTTACATATCCATTATACCAGAAATATCCATATTTGTCAACAAAAATGTTGATGAATCAAATGCGGAGGTGTCACCAAAAACAGCATCTTGGGTTTCTCTGCGTATTTGACATAGCTCTGGGTAATAGCAGGGACCCGCTCTGTCACCTTGCGGAACACAGCGTCCTCATTATCATCCACATCCGGCACCAAAAGGCGCCGCCCGAAACGGGTAGGGCCCGCGTGGAACCTGCCGTTCTCATCGGGAAGCAGCTCATGGATGACCCCGTCCCTGACCACCTTGCTTTTCAGCACAGGGTCCAGCATATAGGTCTGACCGTCAAGGCTCGTCTGATAACGCTTCTGAAACTCGAAGAAATACGTATGCACCAGCGCACCGGTGTCCGCGTTCACAAGCTCCAGCTTCACATAGGCCCTGTCCTTTGTAAACTTGCCGTCAAAGAAATACCGGGCCCAGCCTTCGCGGGAGACGGTATCCTGATGGTCAAACTCTTTGCCGAGCCGCTGCTTAAAATCCTTGTCCGCGTATGCGGACCATCTGCATTGAAGCCCCACATAATGGTACTTCGCTACATAATCCGGATGAAACCGGACGCCCATACGGCGCGGAAACGAAAAACCGCCCAAATCCACCTGCTGACTAGGACGACCCGAGGTCAGAGCAGAGATAGTAGGGTCCGTGAAGAAGCTCATGGCTGTAATGGCAATACCGTAAACGATAGCGATAGGTAAAGATTTAAGGCCGTTTTACACGCCCGGTCACAGGTCAATGCATCCCGCGCCGGTAAAGGGCGCCAAAAAGGCCCCTCCTCTTTTTCCCCCGCTCCACACCGTGCGTGCGACTTTCACCGCACACGGCGTTCCACCAATTCAAAACGCTGTCCAGGCGTCCCATGAGATCCTCGCGTCCCGGCGGTTTAGCCGTTCAAACTGCACCAAAGGCCGGTATCAGCACATCGGAACCACCCCCTTTCCATTTAACTTCATTTATGAGCCAATTATAGCACAAAGCCAAATAAATTACAAGAGGCGAACCTCCCCGCGGCTAAAGCCCCGAGCGCAAAAGCAGCCCGCCGGAGAAACCCCCGGCGGGCCAATGCTTTATGCTTTACGCGTTTCGCCTGCGGCGGACCAGATACCCAAAGGCCCCTAAACCCAGGGTCATGCCGCCGAAGCGCCAAAAGGCCCATACCCCGG
>CARDPF010000353.1 GCA_948960675.1 uncultured Eisenbergiella sp. | reverse complement strand
TGCTCTTCCGATCTCTCGTTTCCCTCCCCCCCTCGGGCAACAGGATCACCTCATGGATACTGGACGGCAGGATATAAAAATCTTTTCCAAACTTCTCGGACGCCTGCCAAAGTACGCCGGGAAACAGGAGGGAAGAAGCCCCGAAAAGCCAGGCATCGTTTCCCAGCACCCACATAGGTTCCAAACCGCTGCCCTCCTGCAGCTGTTGCCCTATCCGCTTTGCCATCGCCAAAGCAAACTCATCCAGGGTCTCCTCCTGTGTCCCCGGGAATTTTTGACACAACGCCAAAAAAATCTTACGCTTCAAGGAACCACCCATGGAACTCTCCATCAGGCTGTTCATACGGTGCAGCCTCGGCGGTAATATAAGCTGCATATTATGTACCGCATCCTCAAGAACCTGCTGCGGTTTAATTCTCCACCGGTCCAGATCAAGCGGGGTAACCGGGATTCCAACCGATTTCCCATCCTTCCGCCTGCTCAAAATACAAGGAATGGCAATAAGTTCCTCAAATGCCCGTCCAAATACCACTTTACGCAAATTCTGACCGCCAACAGAAGCAGCCAGCTTACAGACCAAATGTGCCTTGGCATCCTCGTAATTTAGAAAAAAACCGCCGTTCACCATAAGCCTACTTCAAACCATGCCGTAGGCGTTCCTGATATCCCGGAGCCTGTTTCACACTATATTTGTCATTAAACATTTCATATTCCGCTTCCGAGTAAATATCCATGAAGTCCTCTTCCACATTCGTCCGGTAAACCAGGCCCACGGCAAGGGAAGGGGCCAGAACCGGATCCGTGTAGGCCAGACAGGCAGCCCGAATCCGTTCACAATACCCTTCTGCTTCCGCTTCCTGGGGCACCGGAATCACAATGCCGAAAGCATCCCCGTCCATGCGCCCGATCAAATAATCCTGCCCGGCTTCCTGCCGGATAATTCCCGCAATGGTCTTAATCAGCCGATCGCTCTCCTCAATTCCAAAATGGTCGTGTACAAACTTCCAGTCATTGATATTGGCGCAAACCACCGCTGCCGGTGCTACCCCGGCCCGTTCCATCTCCTTTAGCCGGTCTACAAAATAAGTCCTGCTCAGCGTTCCGGTAAGCGCGTCGTTATGTTCCCCACGCTTTACCCGGTATAATTCCGACGTCATCCTCGCTTCCATCTCATCCGCAAATATTGCCGTCTCCCGGTACAGGTAATGCTTCTCCCCCATATTGGCATAGACGTCTGCAACCTGATCCAAAAGCCGTTCTGCCAGCGCTTTATCCAATCCCTGCCCGTATTTCGTATATAAGTGGCCGATTGTCCTGCCCAAAACCTGTACCTTCCTGCCCGGGTCATTCACCACATCAGGCTCAAAACCTGAAAAATCACCCACCTTCACGGCATGCTCCCCATGCCGCTGTGTCAAAAGGAATTCTATTCCCAGCGCCTCATGCAGAACGGTAAAATATTCCGTGACCTTGGCAAGGTCAAATACATTCTCCAGACTGTAATCCTTCACATTCTCCTGCAATCTCTGCTCCAACGGCAATGCCCCATATGCCATACCTCAAACCTCCCCTTTTCCAATATGCGGACACAGCCCCGCATCTTCTTACGCCCATTATATCCTCTGCCCTCCGGTTTGTCCAGAACATGTTTTTAAAAGCGGCATCCACAAACGTCAACCAGTTACTATTAGTTAAGCCACGGGCTTTGGGAGGCGTGCCGACGGGCAGGTAAGGCGGAGTCTTTTGCAGGCCGGACACCCCCGCCGGGCGGACGGTTCTTTATGCATGGTGACATGCAAACGGTGGAATTTCCCAAAATGCCGTTTCATTCCTGCCAAAAACGCGGATTGTTTGAGCGCAGCGAGTTTTACGCGTTTTTGGCAGTTTGGAATGGAACGGCGTTTTGGCGAAATTCCCCGTTTTGCATGTATACATGCATAAAGAACCGTCCGCCCGGCGGGGGTGTCCGGCCTGCAAAAGGCTCCGCCTTCCAAAGCCCGTCGGCACGCCTCCCAAAGCCCGTGGCTTAACTAAGTGACATTGGTTCATGGGACGGCTTTGGCATTCCTGCTATTGCTCTTCGCGTATCCATTCCAGATAGTCGCTTTCATCGGCAAACAACCGGTAAGTGCCATCCACAAAACCCATATACCCTTCGCTCACATAATATCCTTTCATCTTCCTACCTCCTGTTATTCACACCATTCTTACAATCCTTTTTGCTTTTCCTTACCCTATACTTTTATGTTACCACCCTATAAGTCCAATAAAATGGACTTTATCACTTTCAGCCACATATTTTTACATTGCACAGTCCTCCCTTTCCCACCCGCGCACACGCTGCCCATTGCCCAGCCTGCCAAGCGGCTTTCATGCGTGGTGGCGTACCGGCAATGGCGCATGCCAGTTTACCGTGATTTCCGTGTATTCGTTTCGATTCTTCTTGAAAAAGCGGAGGTTTTATGTATAATGGGAATGTACCCTCAGTGGACAAAGGATACCTTTTAAATATGTAAAAACGGAAAATGGATGCGGGGCAAATGCGGGGCAAAAAGGAAAAACTGAGGAACCTGCCTGTGCGCACATATTCCACCGCAAGAATATTATGCTTACCCAAGTTTTTTGCAATTGGATGCAAGCAGAATGGAGGCTTTTTATGATCAGCGCAAACAACGTAACCCTGCGCCTCGGCAAGAAGGCGCTGTTTGAAGATGTCAATATCAAATTTACGGAAGGCAACTGCTACGGATTAATCGGCGCAAACGGCGCGGGAAAGTCCACTTTTTTAAAAATCCTTTCCGGGCAGCTTGAGACCACCACCGGTGACATTTCCATCACGCCCGGACAGCGCCTTTCGGTTCTGGAGCAGGATCATTTTAAATATGACGATTATCCTGCCATTGACGTGGTCATGCAGGGCAATGCCCGCCTGTATGAGATTATGAAGGAAAAGGACGCCATCTACGCCAAGGAAGATTTTACGGATGAGGATGGTATCCGCGCTTCCGAACTGGAAGCCGAGTTTGCCGAGATGGACGGCTGGAATGCGGAATCGGACGCCGCTACCTTGTTAAACGGTCTTGGCATCGCCACCGATCTGCACACACGGCTGATGAAGGATTTAAACGGCAGCGAAAAGGTAAAAATCCTTTTGGCAAGGGCTTTGTTTGGCAACCCGGATATCCTGCTTTTGGACGAGCCCACCAACCATCTGGATTTGGATGCCATCGCATGGCTGGAAGAATTTTTGATCAATTTTGAGAACACCGTCATCGTGGTCTCCC
>CARDPF010000352.1 GCA_948960675.1 uncultured Eisenbergiella sp. | reverse complement strand
AACGAAAAGCTGGCGGATTTTTATGATCCCTATCATCCGGCGGTTTTGGAGATGATCCGCATGGTTGTAAAAAATGCCCACGCACGGGGAAAGCAGGTGGGTATTTGCGGGGAACTGGGGGCCGATTTGCGGATGACGGGCGAGTTTATCCGCATGGGGGTGGATGAACTGTCCGTGGCGCCGTCCATGATACTGCCCATCCGGCAGGCGGTCAGGGATTATGCCCCGGCAGGATATGGTTCTGCGGGGGATTCCTGACAGGCCTCAGATATCAACTGCTGGTTGAATCCTGAAAACCAATTCCCTTTGCGCGTTATTGTCTTTCCCTGATCCGCTGCCTATAGTAAAAGTATCACAACACAAAAAGGGGGATCGGCGGATGGATCATTTAAAGACCGGGGAAGTCATCATGAAAAGACGCAAGGAATTGGGACTGACCCAAAACCAGCTGGCGCAGGCGCTCAACATTTCCTTTCAGGCGGTATCCAAGTGGGAGAACGGTACGGCGCATCCCGATATCGCCATGCTTCCGAAGCTGGCGGTGCAGCTGCATACCACCATTGATGCGCTGCTTGGCTATAGCAGCGTGGTGACGGATTATGACAACCGCTACAGTACGGAGGGCTATTATTGGGGGCTGATGCCCAACAGCATTTGTTACGAGATTATGAAAATCCTGCCGCCCATCCGGCCATACCGTGTGCTGGATATCGGCTGCGGGGAGGGCAAGGACGCCGTTTTTTTTGCCAAATGCGGTTACGACGTGACGGCGTTCGACGTATCGCAGACGGGAATTGAAAAAGCGAAAAAGCTTGCCGAGCATAATAAAGTGGCGGTCCGGCTTTTTAAGGCAGATGTGTTTGATTACCGGCCAGACTCTGAATTTGATATTATATTCAGCAGCGGGGTGTTTCATTTTTTGCAAAAGGACCAGCGCAGGGAATTCTGCGAAAGCTTAAAGTCGCACACTGCAAAGGACGGTATCAATGCCGTGAATGTATTTGTCAAAAAACCGTTCATCAAGCGCGCGCCGGACAGTACGAGGGATGAGGGCAGGCGGCATCCGTGGCGGTCGGGGGAGTTGTTTGGCTATTACCATGATTGGATGTTTTATGTCTGCAAGGAAGAGGTTTTTGACTGCAACAGCGGGGGAAAGCCCCATCAGCACTGTATGGACACGCTCATTGCACAGAAAAAAATATAGGACGGAAGCGGAATGTGACCGAAAAAGAAGCGTACCGGATTCTCGGGGTTTTGCCGGGGAGCGAAAAAAGGGAGATTAAAAAGAAATATAGGAAGCTGATGCTGCAGGCGCATCCGGATGCCGGGGAGGCAGCGCGGGACGGATGCGCCCACAGTGCGCAGGAAATCAACGCCGCCTATGAATTTTTGACAAAGGAAGGCAGGACTGGCGTCGGGACGGATTTTGGGGAAGATATCCGGCATGGGGCAGAAGCAAAAAATGCCGGATGGGATGCGCCGGTAAACGAAAACGCGTACAGGGAACGGGAGATTTTCCAATATGCGGAGGACTGCAGCGGTATGGCGTTGGGAAGCTTTTGTGTGGCAAAAGGAAAGTATTTGTGGAAAGCCGAGGAAGAATTTCCGCTGTTTCTGCAAAGCATTTACCGGTGTGGCAAGCAGCTTTTGGACGAGATTGACAGCTGCCTTTTGCGGGAAGGGCACGGCGTCCGGCAGCGGGTGCAGGCGGAACTGACTTATCTTTTGGCGCAGCAGTTTATGGACGGCACGGCGCTTTTGCGGGAACTTGCCAGACGGGAGGGAGAGGATGCGGACGGAAACGGGATTTATTATGTTGCCGCGATGCTCGAACTGTCGGATCCCAAAAGGGCTTTGGGGGAGGGGGAGGCCATTTCCCCGGCCGGTATCAAAAACCACCGGCTGTATGTAAAAAACAGGGCCGGACAGGAGATGGGATATCTTTCCTTTCGGGATGACCGCCTTTACTATTGCATCGTACCTTTACTGGAATGCAAAAAAATCCGTGTCAGGATGCGGGCGGCAAAACGGCGGGAATCCAAAAGCCGCCGCAGCGCGCCAGGATACCAAAACCTGCATCTGTGGGTCAAATTTTGCAGTGCGCAGGCGGATTTGGCTTTGCGGGATTTAAATTTGGAGATCGAAAACCTGCTGGAGGAATACAAAAAGGGACAGGGGAGGGAACCGTGAAACAAATCATATTGCGATATATTAAGCCCTGGTTTCCCCAGATGGGAGCCGGGCTTGTCGTGAAATTTACCGGTACGGTCATGGATTTGTTTATTCCGTACATATTGGCGCATATCATTGACAGCGTGATTCCCACGGGGAACAGGGGAAAAATTCTCTGGTGGGGGGCAGGGATGCTGCTTTGCTCGTTTTTGGCAGTGTCTTTTAATGTGATTGCCAACCGCAAGGCTTCCCGGGTAGCGGCGGACGTGATCAAAAAGCTGCGCCATGACCTGTTTGGGAAGATTTTGTTTTTATCCAACCGGCAGATGGATGCGTTCACAAAGCCGTCGCTGATCTCTCGGATGACGTCGGATACGTATGACCTGCAGCAGACGGTGGCCAGAATCCAGCGGATGGGGGTGCGGGCGCCGATTCTTCTGGTGGGCGGTATTGTCGTTACCTTTACGCTGGATTATGCCATGGCCCTTGTGCTGCTGGCCGTGCTGCCCCTGCTCACGGTCCTGACCGTGGTCATTTCCAAAAAGGGGATTCCCATTTATGCCAGGCAGCAGGCGCTTGCCGACCGTATGGTGCGGGTGGTGCGGGAGGATATCGCCGGGATCCGGGTCATCAAGGCGCTGTCCAAGACAGGCTATGAGACGGAAAAGTTCCGGGAGGTCAATAAAAGCGTGGTGGAGCAGGAGAGAAAAGCGGGGATGGTGATGTCCGTGATGAATCCGTCCATGACCATACTGCTCAACCTAGGGCTGGTGGGGGTCATCCTGACCGGCGCATTCCGGGTTCATGCGGGAACTTCGGAGGTAGGAAAAATTCTTGCCTTCACTACGTATTTTACCATCATTTTAAATGCCATGCTGTCCATCACCCGGATTTTTTCCATGGTTTCCAGATCCATCGCGTCCGGCAACCGTATCTGGGAGGTGCTGCGCGCAGAACCGCAGTTGGAGGCGGTGCGGCCGGATGCAGGACAAGGCAATGGGGAGGAGGGGGACGTGGAAATCCGGTTTGACCATGTGACGTTTTCCTATTATGAAGGGCAGGAGCCCAGTGTAAAAGATATCAGCTTTTGCGTGAAAAAGGGAGAGACGCAG